>JAHJSJ010000332.1 GCA_018830415.1 Alphaproteobacteria bacterium
AGGCTCAGGACGAACGGCGATAGGTGGGTGTTACAACGCCGCCGTCTCACGCTCCAGCCACGCCAGATCCTCGCCCGCGAGCCGGGGGGCGAGCAGCGCGCGCACCTTGGCGTGGTATTCATCCACCCACGCGATTTCGTCTGAGGTCAGCAGTTCGCGCGCGATCAGCTTGCGATCGAGCGGCACGAAGGTCAGCGTTTCGAACCCGAGATAGCGGCCTTCCGCGCCTGCAATTTCGCGTTCTTCGACCAGCACCAGATTTTCGATCCGGATGCCGAACGCGCCCGATTTGTAATAGCCCGGTTCGTTGGAGAGGATCATCCCGGCGAACAATTCCTGCCCGGTGCCCGCCTGCCCGCCGCCCGGCTTGGCGATCCGCTGCGGGCCTTCGTGCACGCCGAGGAAGCTGCCGACCCCGTGGCCGGTGCCGTGGGCGTAATCGACCCCTGCTTCCCACAGATATTGCCGCGCCAGCACATCAAGCTGTCCGCCGCAGGTGCCTTGCGGAAATACCGCGCGGTCAATCTGGATGTGGCCTTTCAAGACACGGGTGAAGCGGTCGCGCATTTCGGCGGTGGGCTGGCCCAAACCATCGAGCGTGCCCACCCACACAGTGCGGGTGATGTCGGTGGTGCCGCCGCCGGACTGATCGGCATATTGCCCGCCCGAATCGACCAGATAGATCGAACCCGGCGGGATCGGGATATTGCTGTCCGCATCGACCTTGTAATGCTGCAGCGCGGCGTGACCGGCGGCGGCCGAGATGGTATCGAACGACAGATCGCGTAGGCCCGGATCCATCGCCCGGAACTCGGCGAGCTTGGCGGCGGCGGTGAGTTCATCCACCCCGCCTTTGGGCGCTTCCACTTCGAGCCAGCGCAGGAAGCGCGAAACCGCCGCCCCGTCGCGCGCCTGCGCATCGCGCTGGCCCTGCTGTTCGCAATCGTTCTTGATCGCCTTGGCAAGGATTGTCGGGTCGCGTTTGAAGGTGAACTGCGCGCCGCCCGCCCGCAGCGCCTGCGCGATCCCGACCACCGCGAAATCGGGATCGAGGCTGACGCTTTTGCCCGCAAGCTCCCCCGTCAGCGCG
The DNA here is from genome assembly GCA_018830415.1 of Alphaproteobacteria bacterium. Classification (GTDB taxonomy): domain Bacteria; phylum Pseudomonadota; class Alphaproteobacteria; order Sphingomonadales; family Sphingomonadaceae; genus Erythrobacter. The sequence goes on from JAHJSJ010000332.1 coordinate 1,091, forward strand.
CCTTCAAACACGGCGCGTTCGCGCACCGTTACCGCGTTGCCAAGGTGGCGGGTGAGTTCGGGCGTGACTTTCTCTGGCGCGATGAACAGTTCGGCGCTGCCGTCCTTATGCGCGATCACATAGGACAGCGCGACCGGGGTATGCGCCACGTCTTGCCCGCGAATATTGAGCAGCCACGCAATCGAATCGAGCGCCGGGATCACCACCGCATCATGGCCTTCCTTCGCCAGCCAATCGGCCACCAGAGCGCGCTTTTCCGCCGAGGATTGCCCGGCGCGCGCGTCATCATGCACCATCGCCGCCGCAGGTGAAGGCGCGGGGCGATCCGCCCAAACTGCGTCAATCGGGTTGCTATCCGCGGGAACCAGCGTGATGCCGCGCGGGTTTACCTGACGTTCCAGCGCATCGACCCAGCCCCAGGTGTGCAGCCACGGATTATAGGCGACCTTCGCGCCCCCTTCTTCTTTGGCAGCGCACACCTCGGCCAGCCATCCGGCCAGCGTGTCGGCGGGCACGCTCTTGTAATCGAACAGCTTTTCATCAACCTGCTGGCGCACCTGCACGGTATAGCGCCCGTCAACAAAGATCGCGGCCCGGTCCAGCGTCACCGCGGCAAACCCCGCCGACCCGCCGAATCCCGTCAGCCAGTGCAGACGCTGGGCATAATCACCGACATATTCGCTCATATGTTCATCGGAAATCGGGATGATGAACCCGTCCAGCCTGCGCCGTTTCAACTCCTCGCGCAGGGCGGAAAGGCGGGCTTCATGGGTCTGCATCAGCATTTGAACTATCCTCAGGTGTCGACGCAGGCACTTGCCGCGCGCGAATGTCCGGTTAGAACGCCAACATAGGCTGAAAGGCCGTGACTTTCCACCCGGACGCATCACCAAGGGACCACCACACATGACCCGCCCGATCAGCCAGCTTGCCCTTGCCACGGCACTTGCCGCCACCACCTTTGCGCCAGCTGCCGCGAACACCACCCGAGAGGATTCAACCCGCGTGACCACATCTGCCGCCGCACCTGCTACCGTTACCGAGATCAAGCCGCCCGTCGCTGAAAAGCGCGCGCACACCTACACCCACCACGGGATCACCATCGAAGACCCGTATGATTGGCTGTATGACAAATCCTATCCGGTGGTGGATGACGAGGACGTGCTGGCCCACGTGAAGGCGGAAAACGCCTATTTCGAAGCGAAGATGGAAGCCCAAGCCCCGCTGACCGAGGCGCTGTTCACCGAAATGCGCGCGCGCATCAAGGAAGACGACAGCACCGTTCCGCAGAAGGATGGCGATTACATCTACTGGAGCGAGTTCGAGGAAGGCGCGCAATACCGCAAGCATTGGCGCAAACCTGCGGCGGGGGGCGAGGCACAACTGCTGATCGATGAAAACCAGCTGGCTGAGGGGCTGGAATATTTCCGCCTCGGCGCGGCCTCGATCAGCCAAAACGGGCGGTTTCTCGCTTTTTCGACCGACACTTCGGGCGGTGAACGCTACACCGCGCGGATCAAGGATTTGCAGACCGGCGAACTGCTGCCCGATGAACTCACCAACCTGCGCGGCGGACTGACCTGGGTCGCGAATGACACCGCGCTGGTTTATGGCCCCTCGACCGAGGAATGGCGCACGCTCGAAGCCAGGCTGCACGTGATTGGCACCCCCGTTGAGCAGGACGTGACGCTCTATAAGGAAGAAGACCAAAGCTTCGGCGTCGGGGCGGGGCTATCGGCGCAGGAAGACTGGCTGATCATCGCCACCGGCGACAATGAAACCAGCGAAGTGCGGCTCGTCCCGGCTGCCAACCCCACGGCTGAGCCGATTCTGGTGAAGGCGCGCAACAAGGGTGTCGAATATTCGGTCGATGTCAGGGATGGCGAATTGTGGGTGTTGACCAATGACGATCACATCAACTTCCGCCTTGCCAAGGCAAAGCTGGAAACGCCCGGCGACTGGCAGACGGTGATCGCGGGGTCTGACGAATTTTATCTGACCGAGTTTGACCTGTTCAAGGATTTCTTCGTCACCGAAGGGCGATTGGGCGGGCTTGATCAGATCCAGCTGCGTTCCTACGCCGATCCGGCGAACATCACCCCTATCACCTTTCCCGAGGCAAGCTATACCGCCGGCCTTTCGGACAATCCCGAATATGCGGTGAGCAAGCTGCGGCTGTCCTATCAGAGCATGGTCACGCCCAGCACGGTCTATGATTACGACGTCGCGACGGGCGGGCTGACGACATTGAAGACGCAGGAAATCCCCAGCGGTTACGATGCCAGCCTCTACACCACGCAGCGCCTCACCGTGCAGGCGCGCGACGGGACGATGGTGCCGGTCAGCATCGTGATGCGGAAAGACCGCGCCGAAATCCTCAAGAAGGCCGGGATCGAAGGGCCGGGGCCGCTGCATCTTTATGCTTACGGTGCCTATGGCTACGCGATCCCGCCGGGCTTTTCGACCACGCGGCTTTCCCTTGTGGATCGCGGCTTTGCCTATGCCATCGCCCATATTCGCGGCGGCGATGATCTGGGGCGGCGCTGGTATCTGCAAGGCAAGCTGTTCGAACGCGCCAACACCTTCAACGATTTCGTCGATGCCGGGCGCGGGCTGATCGCGCAGGGCTTTACGGCGGAAGGCATGGTCACGGCGAGCGGCGGTTCGGCGGGCGGTGAGCTGATGGGCGCGATCATCAATCAGGACCCCGCGCAATATGGCGCGATTGTCGCGCACGTGCCGTTTGTCGATGTGCTGAACACGATGCTGAACAAGGATCTGCCGCTGACGCCGGGCGAATGGCAGGAATGGGGCAACCCGATCACCGACAAGGCGGCGTTCGCCTATATGCTGTCCTATTCGCCCTATGATCAGGTGGCGGCGCGCGATTACCCGCCGCTGATGGTGACAGCGGGGCTGAACGATCCGCGCGTGACCTATTGGGAACCCGCCAAGTGGGTTGCGAAACTGCGCGAGGTGAAAACCGACGACAACCTGCTGCTGCTGAAGACCAATATGGGCGCAGGCCACGGCGGGCAATCGGGCCGTTGGAACAGCCTCAAGGAAACGGCGGAGGAGTTCGCCTTCATCCTGTGGCAGATGGGGATGGCGGGGGAGCGGTGAGTAAACCCGCCCACTTCACCCGCAGCTTTGTTGCCGAGCCGCAGCACATCGATGAGCTCGGCCACGTCAACAACACGGTGTGGGTGCAGTGGATTCAGGATCTCGCCACCGCCCACTGGGAAGCGGCGGCGCGGCCCGAACACAAGGCGGCGTTCTTCTGGGTCGTGGTGCGGCACGAGATCGATTATCGCGGCAATGTCTCCGAGGGCGAGGCCGTCACCGCCACAACATGGATCGAAGGCCCGGCCCAAGGCGCGAAATCGCTGCGGCGCGTGGAGTTCACCGACGCCAGCGGCAAGCAATTGGTCAGCGCGGCGACCAGCTGGGCGATGATCGACCGGGCGAGCGGGCGGCTGGCACGGGTGCGGCCCGAGGTTCTCGCGCCGTTTCAGGCCGATTAGGCAGCCTTGTCCGCGGCCCTGCGTTTCCGGCGATTCTTGGGAGCGGTGTTGAATACGGTCAGGCGCGCATAGGCGAGCCGGTTGCGACCAGCCGCCTTGGCTTCGTACATCAGCGCATCGGCACGGGCGTAGAATTCGCTGAACGCCATCTTGTGACGGTCGCCATCGGCCAGCACGATCACGCCCATGCTGGCCGTCACCGGCAGGCTGAGCCCGGACACTTCCGTGGCAATGCGCTGCGGGATCGCCTGCCGCAAAGCCTCGGCGCGCTCCAACGTACGTTCGCCGCGCAACAGCACCACAAATTCCTCGCCGCCCAATCGCACCGCGATCGAGTTCCGGTCGCCCTCAGTGCGCAGTGCGCCCGCACAGGCAACCAGCGCGGCATCACCGATCTGGTGGCCATGCAGATCATTGATCGACTTGAACCGATCAAGATCAACCAGCGCAAAGGTATGGAAACCCTGCGCCAACAGCTGATCAAAGCGCGCTTCGATGGCGCGGCGGTTCATCAACCCGGTGAGCGAATCGCGGGTCGAAAGCTGTTCCAGCATCCGCGCCTCGGTCAGCGCGGCATCGCGTTCGCGCCGCAGCGCCAGGAAACGGTCGGCAATGGCGAGGCTGATCACCACCACTTCGATCCCCACCGCAATGTAAAGCATCTGATCGAGGCTTGGCGGGCCGACATGCCAGCCCAGCCCGCGCAGCAGCCGTTCGATCGTGGCAATGATGACCGGCGCCCATGCCATCGCGATAAAGCGCGCCGAACGGCTGCCGCGCAGCAAGGCTTCGACCACGGCGGCGCTGATGATCACCAGCACCGGCAGGAAGGCGATCAGATAGGCCTGATCGTCAAACGGCTGGGTCGCATCGAACTGAAAGGCAAAGAACCCCGGAACGATGATGGTGAAATATCCCACCGCGATGGTGATCCGGCGCATCAGCCGCGATTGCGCGCCGCGTTCAAGGAAGGCGGCAAGAAAGATTGCCGACAACCCTATCCCGATGGTCGAGGAAAGCGCGGTGATGATCGCCATCGCCGCCACCGGCACCGTAACAAACGCGGTGATCAGCCCGCCTGCAAAGGTCACATAGACCATCATCGCGCCAACCATCACCGCGTGCAGAACCACAAAGCGTTCGCGCAGCACGATGAAGAAGTTGATGTCGAACAGCAGCGGCAGAACCAGCATCCCGACCACGAAAGCCAGCAGCAGCATATTGGTCTGCGACCATTCGGCCCGTGACTGATCATGGGTGATCCGCGCTTCGGTAAGCAGCGGCACCGAATGCGGGCCTTCGATCCGCACCAGCAGCAGGCTTGTTTGCGGGGTAATTTCGGGCAGCGGCAGCTGGAACACCGGGCCTGCGGGGAATGGGCGGCCAGCGGCTTCGTCAAAGCGCGCTGTCCGCATCGTGCCATCAGTATCGAGCGCGTGGAAGCTGATCGCTTCGAACCGCGCAATCCGACTGAAAAACTGGCGCGGCGGCAGTGCGTCATTCCAGCTTTGCGCTTCAAAACGCAGCCAGACGACCGGCGCACCTGCGCGCCAGCCATCATTGGAGCACGTCCACGATCCGCGCGGAACCATTGCTTGGGCGGTCTGATCAAGCGATGTTGCGGCGTGGCAGGCAGGCGCAAAGCTGGGCAGCGAACGGTCGTCCGCCGCCGCAGGCCGGGCGACGAACATCGCCAGCAGCATCGCCGCCATAAACAGCCGGATCACAAGGCGCAGTCTTGCCATGCCGCACTGCCTATCACCCAAGCTCTTACGATGCTGTTAAGCCAAACCCCCATTCCGGACGAAATTTCGCTGCAAGTCATGCGGTTGCACGATTTGCACGCGCCGGTTTGATCGCCGCCGATTTCGTCATATAGCTGTCATGTTTCACGCCTACCGCGCCAGTATCGCAAGGATCGGAATCAACCATGTCACATCGCCGCTTCACGTCACTTGCCCGGTTTGGCGCGGCCATCGCGCTGGCGGGCCTCACGCTTTCCGCCTGCGATTCGGGCGGCGGTGGCAGCGCGCGTACATCGGTTCATGCGGTCGGTTCTTCGACGGTGTATCCCTTTGCCAAGGTGGTGGCGGAAAACTTCGCCCGGTCAAATCCCGGATCGCGCTCGCCGCTGATGGAATCGACCGGCACCGGCAACGGGATCAAACTGTTCTGTTCAGGCCTTGGCCCCAACACGCCCGATATCGCGCACGCATCGCGCCGGATGAAGGTTTCCGAATTTGACGCCTGCGTTGCGAACAATGTGGCGGAGGTTATCGAGGTGCAGGTCGGCCTTGACGGGATCGCCTTTGCTTCGGCCAAGGGCGGGATCATGCTCAACCTGTCGCCCAAAACGGTTTATGAAGCCCTCGCGGCAAAGCCCTATGGCAAGCCGCAGACCGCCAAGACCTGGAAGGATGTCGACCCGGCGCTGCCAGCCGATCCGATCATCGTTTATGGCCCGCCCAGCACATCGGGCACGCGCGATGCGTTGAAGGAACTGGTGCTGGAAGCCGGGTGTTCGACCAACCCCGAAATGAAAGCGCTCAAGGACAGCGACGAAGACAGCTACAAGCAAATCTGCACCGAAGTGCGCAGCGATGGCGGCTATGTCGATCAGGGTGAACAGGATAATCTGATCGTCCAGAAAATCATCGGCAATCCGCGCACGGTCGGGATTTTCGGGTTTTCTTATCTCGAAGAAAACAGCGACCGGGTGCAGGGCCTGCCGATGAACGGGGTCGATCCGACCTACGATAACATCTCCAGCTTTGCCTATCCGGGCGCCCGCCCGCTGTATATCTACGTCAAGAAAGCGCATATGCGCGCGATCCCCGGCCTTGAAAACTTCATGCAGGAATGGGTGAAAAGCTGGAGCAAGGATGGCCCGCTGGCGAAGATCGGGATGGTGGCGATGCCGCCCGAAGCGATGAAGGCGAATGCCGCCAAGGTAAATGAGCAGATCATCCTGACGAGGGAAGAACTCGCGGAGAAATAAGCGCGCGATTGCCGGGGCAGATCAGGCCGGCTATTGTGCCGCGATGAGCGCGCGCAAGATTGCCCTTTGGCACACAGCCGGTCTGATTGATGCGGACACCCGCGACCGGTTGCTTGCTTACGAATCCGCCCATGCCCGCCCGCTGGCGCTGTGGGCGGTGTTCGGCATCGGCGCGCTTGCCATCGCCTTGGGGCTGGTGTCGGTGGTGGCCGCCAACTGGGAGGATATTCCGGGGCTTGTGCGGCTGGGCGCCCATCTTGGGCTGATTATCGCCGCGCTGGCGGCGCTGTTCCTGCGCGAAGACCGGATCGCGGCGAAATCGCCTTGGGCGGCAGAGGCGCTGCTGTTCGTCACCGCTGCGCTGGGCCTGACGTTCTTCGGACATCTGGGCCAGGTCTATCAAACGTCCTCACCGCTGTGGCGCCCTCTGGCGGTGTGGTTGGTGCTGTTCGCGCCGCTGCTGCTGATGATGGGAAGGAGCTGGCCGAGCGCGCTGGCGGTTCTGGGCACCAGCGTGTGGTGCGCGTGGGAATATTCTGACGCCGCAATCGGTTACAATGGCGTGCGCGATCCGGGGATGGGACTGCTGTTGTGGATCGCCTTCGTCACCGCGTTGCCGGTAGCCTTCGCGCCCTTGGCAGCAGCCTTGCGCGCCCGCAGCGCCCGGCCCGATTTCTGGCGGCGAATGGAGCAGCTGGCGCTCGCCTACGCGGTCGCAGGCGCATCATTTGCTACCGTGATCGCCAGCATCGGCGAGTTTGGCACCGGCGGATTGACGCAGAACCTGGCGAACATGGCGGTCAGCGGTGCGGTGGCGGTGCTCGCCGGGGTCGGCGTGGTCGCCGCGCGACCGGGGATTTCGGGCCGGATGACAGGCGCAATTCTGATCGGCGCGGGGATCACCGCGCCGCTGGCCTTCCCGCTCGATGATTTCGATGTCCTTGCCGCTGCGCTGTTCATGGCGCTGTGGGTCGGCATCGCCGCCGCCGCGCTGGTGGCGGGCTGGCGCGGGGTGTTCCAGCTGGCCGTGGCGGTGATTGCGCTGCGGCTCATCATCCTCAGCTTTGAACTGGCGAGCGATCTGCTGCTGAGCGGGTTCGGGCTGATCCTGTCGGGCGTCCTGATCCTCGGCGTTGCGTGGGGCGCTGTGCGGGTGTCGAAACGCTTCGCCCCGCCGAGCGAGGGGGAGAGCGCATGAACCGCATCGCCCGCCTTGCCGCCGTGGTCGCTCCCATACTGGGCCTCGCCGCCCTGTGGGGGCTGAGCGAGCGCACCTATCATCAGGGCACCGAATGGGAGGTGCCGATCCAGGGCTACGACCCGCGCGATTACCTGCGCGGGCACTATGTCGAATTCAGCTATGATTGGCCGGGGATCGATGAATGGCGCGGTGAACCGATCGAAATGCTGTGCCTTGAAGGCGCTGCGCCCAGCCTCGTCAGTGTGAGCGCCGATAGTGATGAACCTTGCGCGCATCCGCTGCGCGCCGATCTGTCCGGGGTCTATGGCTGGAATTCGCTGATGCGCGGGCGGCTCTATCTCGGGCAGGATCGGGCTGCCATGCTTCAGGAGGAGCTGCGCAAACGCGATCAGCGCGGGATCGTGACGATCCGCCAGCGCGAAGATGGCAGCTTCACACCCGTCAGCATCCGCTTCCGTCCGCTGACCCCCGCCGAACAGGCCGAGCGCGATGCGCAGGATCAGCCGCCCACCATGCCGCCTGCGATCATGGTTGAATCTAGCGGAAATTCTCGCCCGTAGCGGCGATCCGCACCTTGAGCCCCGCCTGACAGATGTTCTGAATTTCAATCCCCGGATGGGCGTTGACCTCGATCACCAAGGGGCCATCATTGACATCTAGCACGATGTCCGCCCCGCAATAGCCCAGCCCCACCGCCGGGCCGCATCTTGAGGCGAGTTCCAGCACCCGCTCCCACCCCGGAATCTCGAACCCGATCAGCAGCACGCCGGTATCGGGGTGATGGGTGATCGGCGTGCCTTTCACCACTGCGCGGGTGATCTTGCCGGTGACCATGTCGATCCCCGCCCCGATCGCGCGCTGGTGGAGGTTGGCCTTGCCATCGCTCTCGATCGTGGGAAGCCGCACCATCGCCATCAAGGGCGTGTGGTGCAGGCTGATGACGCGCAGATCGGGCAGGCCTTCGGGCACGATGCTGGCGAGCGCCGGATCGGCAATGATCAGCGGTTCGATCAGCGCGGCATCCTCCGCTGCGGAATCGCCCGAAAAGCCGCCGTCGACCACTTTCTGGATGTGATGCATAACCGCCTCTTCGGTCAGCGGCGCGCCCGATCCCTTGAACCAGGTGTTGCCCTCGCGCCGGACCGCCAGGAGAATGCCGTCACCCTGCGATCCGCGCGCGGGCTTGATCGCCCAGGCATCGGGCATATCGCGGCTGGGTTTGAACTCCGCCAGTTTCTGGTGGCTGTCGATCACCGCGACCGTGCCGGTGCAGGCGATCCCGGCGGCCTCCAGCGCGACCTTGGCAGCCACCTTGTCGCGCGCGCGTTCGATCGCGCTGCGCGGATTGTATTTCTGGATCAGCGCGTTGCGCATGTTGATCCCCAGAATCTCGTCGATCCCGTCAAGCTGCGGGGGGCGCAGCTTGCTGAGCGCGTCATAATTCACCGTCTTTTTGCGTAACAGCCCGAACATATCAAACATCCTCTGCCGTCCGGATGATCCAGGCGTTGTGAATCAGCGGCCGCCCGGATGCGTCAAGACGAGGCGCAAACTGCGCCTCCTTGTTGGGTTTGATCGGTTGTGGAACCCGCCTTCGCCGCCCGGGGGTGAGGTCCGCTGGCGAATCGATCACCCAAACGCCGTGGAGCGGAGGCGCGCGTTCCAGCGCTTCCTCCCGGGAGATCGGTTCAAGATCAAGTTCAAGCTGGTCCGGGTTGGCTTTTTGCCGCGCCTGCCGCCTGCGTTCAAGCCAGATCGGCGCAAACCGCCCGATTTCCGAAAGCCGCAAGCCGCGATAGCGGCCAAGCACCGCAATCGCGACACCTGTGAATGCCGGCATCAGCAGCGGCGACCATTCGATCAGCGCCATCGCAAAATCCGATACCATCACGAATTGGATAACCACCGCCAGAATGAAGGTGTTGAACGCCATCTTCGCCGCCGGTTTCGGCCCGTCCTTGTCCCACTGTTTGAACCAGCGTTCGACAACCAGCGCGCAGACGATCACCGGAAACGCATCGACCTGCAACTGGGTATCGAGGATCATCAGCAAGGCCACCAGCACCAGCACGATCAGCGAAATCAGCACGCCCAGAAACCCCACCCGCGTCATCCGCAACTTGAGCAAGGTGGGGGTGACAATCATGCCCGCCAGCACCGACGATCCCAGCACCACCGGCCCCATGATCGGGCCGATTTGCAGGAACGCCAGCGCGATCAGCATCGGGGTGAACAGCCCGAACGCCTTCAACCCGATAAAACTGCGCGCCAGCACCACCAGAAACGCGCCCAGTGGCAACACCATCAGCAGGTTCGATGGTTTCAGCCCCCAGATCGCCTGCGACGTCGCCACCCCTTCGAACGAGGATGGCAGGGCAAAGAACGCCGAGGTATTGGCAAGGCCAAGCGCCACCAGCGCCGCGATGATCGCGCCGACAGCTATGCCTATGTAGAAAGGGCGCCTGACCTGCGGGGTCGCGCGCTTCCATATCTGGCTGAGTCTGGAGATCAGCTCAGAATGCATATCCAACCGATAATGACAGCCGATAACCTTCGCGATCGCGGGCAGGTTCGTTGCTGCCGGCAAAGATGTATTTGGCCTCAGCCTCGATGCGCCACTTGCCCGGCCACCACAGCAGTTCGACTTCGGGGGCGACAAGGCTGTCGCGGCGCGGTTCACCGTTGTCGGTGAGGCGGTTGTCGAACCGGGTGCGGATCACTTCGATGGCCGGGCGCACGCGCAGATCGGG
>JAHJSJ010000333.1 GCA_018830415.1 Alphaproteobacteria bacterium
GCGCAGTCGCCCTAACCTTGTCGCTTACGTCTTCGCCTTGCTGGCGAGCGTGCTGGCCGCGTTTCAGCCGGTCGCGGCGCAATCGATTCTGCGCGATGCCGAAACCGAACAATTGCTGACCGATATGGTCGCCCCACTGGTCGAAGCGTCGGAGCTTGAATCCGGCAATGTCGACGTGGTGCTGATCAATGATGGTTCGATCAATGCCTTCGTGGCCGGGGGGCAGGCAATCTATGTCCATTCGGGCCTGATCAACGAAGCTGAAACCGCCAACGAGGTGCAGGGCGTGCTCGCGCACGAATTGGGCCACATCACCGCCGGACACGTGATCCGCTTCAATGAGCGGACAAAGGCTGCAACCAACATCTCCATCCTGTCATTGTTGCTGGGGGTTGGTGCGGCGCTGGCCGGATCGAGCGATGCAGCGCTGGGTGCGGTAATGGCTGGGCAGCAGGCCGCGATGGGTAGCTTTCTGGCTTATAATCGCAATCAGGAAGCATCGACCGATCTTGCCGGGGCGCGCTATCTTTCGGGTGCGGGTATTTCTGGCCGCGGCATGCTCAAGTTCTTCGAACGGCTGCGCGGCAACGAGATTCGCCGGGGCTATAGCCAGTCGGATGAAGCCGCCTATTCCCGCACCCACCCGCTGTCGGGCGACCGGATTCAGACCTTGCGCGGACTGCTGGAAGAAGACCCGGCGTGGGGCGCTCCTCCTGATCCTGAATTGCAGGAACGTTTCGTGCGCGCCCGCGCCAAGCTTTACGGTTTTCTCGCCGAACCGCGCCGCACGCTGACCTTTTTCCCGCCGAGCGACACCAGCATTCCCGCCCGCTATGCGCGCGCCTACGCCTATCATAAGGATGCGCAGGTCGATATGGCGCTGGCCGAGGCTGATGCGTTGCTTGCGTTGGAGCCTGACAATCCGTGGTTCCTCGAACTCAAGGGGCAGGTGCTGCTCGAATCCGGGCGCCCGCTTGATGCGCTCGTCCCGCTGCGCCGCGCGACCGAGATTACCCGTGCCCATCCGCTGATCGCGGGAATGCTGGGCCATGCGCTGATCGCGACCGAGAACCAGGCCAATTTCGCCGAGGCGGAAACCGTGCTGCGCGCGGCGGTGCAGAAAGATCGCTACAACCCCTTTGCCTGGTATCAGCTGGGCGTGGTCTATGCCGCGCGCGGCGATATTCCGCGCGCGCGGCTGGCGAGCGCCGAACAGCAGGTGATGAGCCGCCGCTATCCCGAGGCCCTGCAAAACGCGCAGGCGGCCGAGGCGAACCTGCCCTATGGTTCGGCCGACTGGATCCGCGCACAGGATATTGCTCTGGAGGCGCGCAGCGAACTGGAACAGCTGCGCGACCGGCGCTAGACTGATGACCACCTCCTGTTGTTGACGGAAACCCGATGTCCACCACACCCCCGCTTGAAACGAGCCACGCCGCGCCTTCGACCTTGCGCCACACCCTGCTGACTGCGTTGCTGGCGCTGGTGTTCGGTTTTGCCGGTGCAGCAGTGTGGTCTTATTCCGGCCTCGCCGATAACCGCACCCGCGCGTTCATGCTCGGCAATCCCGATATGTTGCCGCAGATGGTCGAAGCCTATGAGGCGCAGGAGGCTGAAAAGCGGTTGGCCGATATGGGGCCAGAACTGTTCACCCCCTTCCCCGGCGTGGTGATCGGCAACCCGTCGGGCAGCAAGGTGCTGGTCGAGTTTACCGATTATAACTGCCCCTATTGCGAGGCGAGCCTCAAGGATGTGAACCGATTGGTGGCCGAAGATCCCGATCTTATGGTCGTGGTGCGCGAATGGCCGATTTTCGAAGGCAGTGAACAGGCCGCGCGCATGGCGCTTGCCGCCGGATTGCAGGGCAAATATCGCGCCTTCCACGACGCGATGTTCAGCACCGGCGATGTTGCGGCGGCGGCGCAGGCGGCGGGGCTGGATATGGCGCGCGCGCAGGCGGATGCGGCGTCGCAGGCCGTGACGACCGAGATCGCCCGCAATTACGATCTCGCCCAATCACTCGGTTTCACTGGTACCCCGGCATGGATCGCGGGCCGCAAGCCGATTAGCGGCGCGGTGGGTTACGATAAGCTCAAGGCTGCGATTGCCGGGGACAAGGCGGGCTAATGCGCGCCAGCCGGGGGGTGGCTGGGTGGCTAATCGGGGCCGCGCTGCTTGCCGCCCCGCTTTCGGCTCAATCTGACCCGCCCCGGTCTGACTTGGCCGCAATTGATTACGCCGCTGAACGCGCTGCGATTGCCCACTATCAGGACGCCGATCAGCGCTTGCAAGACGTGGGCTGGCAATTGGTGCGCGGCAATGCCGGGTTCTGCCCCCGCGTGGTGCCCGCGATCGGGCTGCAATTGCAGGACATGGCAAGTTACGGCGCCCCCGCGATTGCCCGGACGGCGATCGGACTGACCGGCGATTTTGCGGTGCAGACCGCCGCGCGCGGATCGCCCGCCGCGCAAGCGGGTGCCTTTGCCCGCAACCGCGAGATCACCCGGCTCGAAAAACTCGATCCCAATCAATGGCCTGAGGGCAAGGCGATGGATTGGCAGCGGCTGGTATGGGCGCATGACCATATTGACGCGATGCTGACCGAACATGGCGGGATCGCGATTGGCTTTGCCGATGGCAGCGAAGCGCGCGTTCAGCCGGTTGAAGTCTGCGCCACCCGGTTTGAACTGATGGGCGAAGGCAAGACCGCCGTGGCTGACGGCGCGCGCGTGGTGATCGGCATTGATTTTCCCGCTTTCGTCTATGAAGAGGCGGTGTTCGCAGGCGTGGTCGCGCATGAACTGGCACATAATGTGCTAGGGCATGACGCGTGGCTTGATCGGAACGGGCGCAGCCGCCGCCATGTGCGCCGGATTGAACGCGAAGCCGACCGGTTGATCCCGTGGCTGCTCGCCAATGCGGGCTATGATCCCGCCGCCGCCGTCACCTTTATGACCCGCTGGGGATCACAGCACGCCGCCGGGTTCCTGATGGTGCGCAAACACGACGGCTGGGACGAGCGCGCGGCATTCATCGCCGCCGAATTGCCGATCATCGCCGAGGCCATGGCGCGCGAGGGCCGGGCCGATTGGGCAAGCCATTTCCGCCGCGAGATCGACCCTTCAGGCGGCCTTGCGGCCAAGCCCGGCAAATGATCGCTGCGCCCAACCGTGGCTGGCTCGCGCCCGCCGCCGCGATTTGCGGTGCGGACCGGCGCGAAATCGTTTAGGACGTTCAGGCTATGGCAGTGCTCCAGATCCAGGCTGCGCCGTTCTTTGCGAGCAAGAACCGGGCGTTCTGGAACCTCCAGCTGGCTGGCTGGGGCGCGGCATTTCTGCTGCGCGCGGCATCGGCACTGGCAAATGGCCAGCCGCTCGATTTGCTGACGCTGATCCTTGTCACCACCATCACCGGGTTTTCGATCAGCCTGATCCTGTCGGTGATCTATCGCCAGCTGATCCGGCAACAGCCGTTTGTCACCTGGGGGCTGACCGCGCTGGTGCTGCTGGTGGCGGTGGTGCTGCACGCCTCGATCGATGCTTGGGTGCAGGGGATCTATTACGCCGCCAGCCGCGAGACGACCTTTGCGCAGCGGCTGATCGGCTTGCTCTATCTGCCGCTGACGCTGCTCGGCGGGTGGAGCGCGCTGTATTACGCGATCAATTTCTTCCTGACGGTGGAACAGCAGGCTGACCGGCTCGAACGACTCGAAGCGCAGGCAACCGCCGCGCAGCTGGCGATGCTGCGTTACCAGTTGAACCCGCATTTCCTGTTCAACACCTTGAATTCGATCAGCACGCTGGTGCTGCTCAAACAGACCGGGCCTGCCAATGCGATGCTGACCCGCCTGTCGGGCTTTCTGCGCCACACGCTGGTGGCGGAACCCGGCAGTCAGGTGACGCTGGAGCAGGAGATCGAGACGCTGCAGCTCTATCTCGACATCGAACGGATGCGGTTTGAAGAACGCCTGCGCACCCATTTCGACATTGATGACGCCGCCTTGTCGGCGCGGTTGCCATCGATGCTGTTGCAACCGCTGGTTGAAAACGCGATCAAATATGCAGTCAGCGCGCAGGAAGAAGGCGCGCGCATCTCGCTCACCGCGCGGGTGATCGGTGATCGGCTGCGTCTGACGGTTGAAGATACCGGCCCCGGCGTGGATGAGCCGCTGCGTTATCTGGCGCGCGATAATGGCGATCTGCGGGCGGTCATGGATGCCAACCCGGTGCCGGGCCGCCCGGTCTCTACCGGGGTTGGCCTTGCCAATATCCGCAACCGCCTGATGCAGGCCTACGGCGAAAATCACCTGTTCGAAACGCGATCCGAAGCCGGCGGCGGCTTTACGGTGCTGATCGAGATTCCCTTTATCAGGGAAGATGTTGCCCAACCCCAGGCGCAATCGCGCGCTGCGCCAGCGGCGGTGCCCGCTGCTTCGGGCGCAACCGACAACATCATCCCCATCACTCCCCCCCAACGCAACTTCGGAACCCCCGCATGACCATCAGAACCATCCTCGTCGACGATGAGAAGCTTGCCATACAGGGCCTGCAATTGCGGCTCGCCGCGTTTGAGGATGTCGAGATCATCGACACCTGCGCCAATGGCCGCGAGGCGATCCGCAAGATCAAGACGCAAAAGCCCGATCTGGTATTCCTTGATATCCAGATGCCCGGATTTGACGGGTTTTCGGTGGTCAAGGGCGTGATGGAGATCGAACCCCCGCTGTTCGTGTTCGTCACCGCCTATGAAGAACACGCGATCCGGGCGTTTGAAGCCAACGCGGTCAATTACCTGATGAAACCGGTTGACGAACAGAGGCTTGCCGACACCATCGAACGCGTGCGCCATCGCCTTGCCGAGAAGAAATCAGCCGAGGATGCCGAACAATTGCTCGATGTGCTGGCCGAAGTTGCGCCTGACCGGGCGGCGGATTTCGCCGATAC
>JAHJSJ010000334.1 GCA_018830415.1 Alphaproteobacteria bacterium
CAACAGATCGGGCCGCCAGCGCAGGATCAGCGTGATACCGTTTTGGTGAGCGCTGCCAGCCTCAGGATTGGCGGGCTGATCGGCGCGCGCAATGGCAGGCCCTGGCTTGCCCGGTTCAGACCCGGCCTTGCTTGGGTTAGACCCCTGCTTGATCGGCCCAGACCCCGGCTTGACCCCGGCTTGACCCCCCTCATTTGCGTCATATTCACGCCGCGCAGCATCGGCGCGGGCGCGGTCCAGAATGGCATCGGGCACCGGGCCGTCCAGCAGCAGAACGTCCGCCTGACCCAGCAGCCGCGCCTGCCGCAAGGTCAGATCATCGGGGTCGGCGCTGGATAGAATGAGGTCGAAAATCGCGCCCGAATGAGCCTCAATATCGCCAGCCAGCCAAGCATCAACCCGCTCAAAAGATTGCGCATTTAGCGAATCAAGCGCTCTGCCCTCCCGCAAGGCCGCATCGATCGCGCGCCGCCGTTCGGCTCCGTCAGGCAAGTGCTGCCGTAATGCCGGACGCGCCGCCTCCAGCGCCCGCGCCAGCAGCCCCAGCGTGGCGGGCAACACCTGCTCCAGCCGCAACCTCACGTGTTTCGCCAGTCCGGCAGACGCACCGCCAGTGCCGATCGCCACCAGAAGCGGGCTGCGATCAAGGATGGAAGGCGTTGTAAAATCACACAATTCTGGACGGTCCACAACATTGACCAGCATCCCGGCGCAGCGTGCATTGATCGCCGCAGCCTCGCAGGCGCGGGCATCATCATAGGCGATAAAGGCGATCCGCACGCCTTCATCCACCGCGCGGGCCAGATCATCCACCACCACGCCGCCAGCGCGCTCTACCAGCCGCCGCTTGGGCTCCGCCGCAGGCCCGTCGCCCAGCACCAGCACCTGTTGCCCGGTGATCTGGTGGAACAGCGGCAGGCTGGTGATTGTGCTCATCGGCGGCTCAAATCAGCCATTCCGGCACGCGTTCGGCGTCCATGATCGCGCCCGCTTCGATCCGGTCGGCGACCACGGCGAACCTGTCGCCATCCACCAGCACTTCGGCCACAAAGCCGCGCGAATTGTAGGACGATGCCATGGTTGCACCGTAAGCGCCCGCGGTGCGGAACACGGCAAGATCGCCTGCTTCCAACGCGTCGCATTCGCGCCCCATCGCGAAAGTATCGCCGGTTTCGCAAATCGGGCCGACGATATTCGCGGTCATCCGCGCGCCCGTGGGTTCGACCGCCTCAAAGTGGTGATAGGCCCCGTAAAGCGCCGGGCGGGCGAGGTCATTCATCGCCGCATCAACGATCACGAAAGGGTCATTGATCCCGCGCTTCACCCGCACCACCCGCGTCAACAGCACCCCGGCATTGCCCGCGATCACCCGGCCCGGTTCAAAGATCAGCCTGACCCCCCAGTCCTTGGTCACGCGCGCCACCATCGCGCCGTATTCGGCAGGCTGAGGCAGCACTTCGCCCACCCGGTAAGGCACGCCAAGCCCGCCGCCCAGGTCAACATGGGTGATGGCGTGCCCCGCGCCGCGCAGTGCCGCCACCAGCGCGCCAAGCTTTTCAAAGGCGGTCTCTAATGGAGCCAGATCAGCCAGTTGGCTGCCAATATGCACCGCCACCCCGCGCAGGTTTACCCCCGGCAGGCCCGCGAGCTTGCCGAAAATCTGGCCTGCTTCGCTGATCGGCACGCCGAATTTGTTGTCGGCCTTGCCGGTCGAAATCTTGTCATGGGTGCCCGCATCGACATCGGGATTGATCCGCAGTGTGCATTGCGCGGTCACACCCTTGGCGGCCGCGATTTCGGCAAGCTCTACGCCCTCTTCCTCGCTTTCGATATTGAACTGCCCGATCCCGGCGTCGAGCGCGGCGATCATCTCGGCGGCGGTCTTTCCCACGCCAGAGAACACGATCATGTTGGGCGCAATCCCAGCGGCGAGCGCGCGGCGCATTTCGCCCACAGACACCACGTCGGCGCCCATGCCGCAACGCTCCAGCACCTTCAGCACTGCAAGATTGGGGTTGGATTTGACCGCGAACGCGATCAGCTTGTCAGGCACATCCGCCAGCGCCTCGCGAAACACCCGCGCGTGGCGTTCCAGCGTGGCGCGCGAATAGACATAGACCGGGGTGCCGACCGCCTCGGCAATCTGTGGCAGCGGCACGTCTTCGGCGTGCATCACACCGTTCGAAATCGCAAAATGGTCCATCGGGTTCGCTTTATTCGGGGGGGAGGTCGAAGGGGTCGTCCTGCCGTTCTTCCGAGCGGCGGCGCAGTTCCACGCTGCGTTCGGGCGCGGCCAGCGCATCGCGGCGCAGCAGTTCTTCGGCGGTGGGATTGGTAAGCGCGCCGTAAGGAGCGACCGGCAAGGTTGCGCCTTGGGGCGGGGTCAGCGGTGCGGGGGTGCCGCATCCGGCGAGCAGGGCGGCAAGCCCGGGGACAATCGCGATCCGCATCATTCCTCCATCCCCAGCGCAGCGCGCATCCGGGCCACCTGCAACCGAACCTGATCGGGCGCGGTGCCGCCATAGGAGGCACGCGCCGCGACCGAGGCATCAACCGATAGCGCAGCATAGACGCTTTGATCGATCCGCGCATCAATCGCCTGTAAATCAGCAAGCGGAAGCGCATCGAGCGCGGCGCCCCGGCTTTCCGCCAGCTTCACCGCGCTGCCGGTAATATGGTGCGCCTCACGAAACGGAATGCCGGCTGCGCGCACCAGCCAATCGGCCAGATCGGTCGCGGTGGCATAGCCAAGCTCGGCCGCCGCGCGCATCCGGGCGGTGTTGAAGGTGCTTTGCGCAATCATCCCCGTCATCGCCGCGATGCTCAGCGCCATCAGGCTGGCGGCTTCGAACACCGGGGGCTTATCGTCCTGCATATCTTTGGAATAGGCCAGCGGCAGGCCTTTCATGGTGATCATCAGGCTGGTCAGCGCGCCGATCACCCGGCCCGAATGCCCGCGCACCAGTTCGGCGGCATCGGGGTTTTTCTTTTGCGGCATGATTGATGAGCCGGTGGACAGGCTATCGGGCAGGCGGATGAAGCCGAACGGCTGGCTTGCCCACAGGATCAGTTCTTCGGCCAGCCGCGACAGGTGCAGCGCGCAGGTGGAGCAGGCGTAGAGAAAATCGAGCGCGAAATCGCGGTCGGATACCGCGTCCAGCGAATTGGCGGTCGGCGCGTCAAATCCCAGCGCCTGCGCGGTCGCATCGCGGTCAATCGGAAAGCCGGTGCCTGCCAGCGCGGCGGAACCGAGCGGGCATTGGTTCATCCGCGCGCGCGCATCGGCTAGCCGCGAACGATCACGCCGCAGCATTTCGACATAAGCCATCAGATGGTGGCCCAGCGTTACCGGCTGCGCGGTTTGCAGATGGGTGAAGCCGGGCATGATGCTATCCGCGTGCTCGCCCGCACGGGTGACGAGCGCGGCTTGCAATCCTGCCAGCCCAGCGTCCATCTGGTCAATCGCATCGCGCACCCACAGGCGGAAATCGGTCGCCACCTGATCGTTGCGGCTGCGCGCGGTATGGAGCCGTCCCGCGACCGCGCCGACCAGTTCAGCCAGCCGCGCTTCGGTGGTCATGTGGATGTCTTCGCGGTCCCAGTCTTCGGGCACGCCGTGTTCGGCATATTCGGCGGAAACCGCGTCGAGGCCGTTGGCGATCACCAGCGCATCGTCCGCCGCAATGATCCCCTGCGCGCCCAGCATCGCAACATGCGCCTTGCTGGCAGCGATGTCCTGCCGCCACAGCGCCTTGTCGAACGGGATC
>JAHJSJ010000335.1 GCA_018830415.1 Alphaproteobacteria bacterium
GCCGGCGATCATGCCGGGGACTTTCTTCCACACCATGATCACAATCAGCACCAGCATCGCCAGTGCAACGATCTGGAACGGCGCCATGCCGAACAGTTCTGGCTCCGCATGCGCTACCGTTTCGCCATGCCCTTCAGCGACGAATACGTCGGATGGCTCGCGCTCGAACAATTCAGGTGGCATATTAACCATGAGCCATTGCCTCCTTGACCGCCTTGGCAGCGGCAGGCTTCGTCACCGAAACGCCTGCGAGCCGCCGGACGATGTCCCGCGCAGCCTCAACCGCGACATCCTCGATTTCGGCGAGCGCATTGTTGCGCGCTTCCGCGATCTCGGCTTCGGCCTTGGCCAGTTTGGTATCGAGCCGTTTCTGCGCGGCGGCGAGTTTCTTTTCCGCCTTGGCCGCCGCGTCAGCCTTGGCCTTGGCGACCAGAGCCTGCGCCGCAGCCCGGTTGTCACCTTCGCGCTTGCGCCACGCCGCTTCCTCGCCATCCGCCTTAGCGCGCGCAGCCTCGGCAACGGCCAGATCGGCGGCGATCTGGCTGTCACGGTCGGCAACCGTGCTCATGACCTTGGGAACCATCCCGCGGCCAACAACGAAAAAGGTCAGACCAAAGAACACCAGCAACCAGAATATCTGGCTGGCATAGGTATCCGCTAGCTGGGCTATCTGGGGCATTGGGTTACGTCCCGGAACAAAAACGCTAAGTCAGGCGGGCCGATCCGGTCACGGACCGGCCCGAAGATGCCGGATGATCAGGCGACGAAAATCAGGATCATCGCCACCACGAAGGCGAGCAGGCCGAGCAGTTCGGTCACCGCAAAGCCGACGAACAGGCGGCCCTGCTGGCCGTCTGCCGCGCCCGGATTGCGGAGCGCGCTCGACAGGAAGCTCCCCCAGATATTGCCCACGCCGATCGCGGCGAGGCCGGTCCCAATAGCAGCGAGACCCGCACCGATGAGCTTTGCAGCTTCCATATCCATATTCTTGATTCCTTTCGGTTCTTAATTCGTAAGCGTTGAGGGATTAATGCAGGTTTTCCGCATCATTTATGTAGAAAACGGTGAGCAGCGCGAAAACATAGGCCTGGATGCCCGAAACCAGGATTTCCAGTGCGCAAATGCCGATCATCAGCAGGAAGCTGGGCAAACCAACCACCCCGCCCCACAGCGCGCCGGCATTGGTGCCGTCAATCACGAAGCTGGACAATACTTCGAGCAGCACATGGCCCGCCATCATCGCGACAAACAGTCGCAGCGCGAGGCTGAAGGGGCGCAAGATGAACGAGAACAATTCGATCACGAAAATCAGCGGCACCATCGCCAGCGGCGTGCCGTGCGGCACGAACAGCCCGAAAAAGTGCAGCCCGTGCTTCCAGAAACCGACCACCAGAACAATCGTGATGGTGATCAGCGCGAGCACGCCGGTGACGGTGAAATGGCTGGTGAAGGTGAAGGGATGCAGCCCGACCACGCCCAGCGGCAGCAGGCCGAGGATATTGGCGAACAGGATGAACATGAACAGCGAGAAGACATAGGGAACATATTTGCGCCCGGCATCACCGATATTGGCCTGAAGCATGTCGTCGATGAAACTGGTGAAAAACTCGACCGCCATCTGCCAGCGCCCTGGCACCAGCTGACGCCGCATCCCGCCAAGGACAAAGCCGAACAGCACGATCGTGGTGACCAGCATCCACGCCGCACTATTGGTGAAGGAAATGTCGAATCCGGCCAGTTCCAGTTCAGCCAATGGCTTGATGGTAAACTGATACATCGGATCAACTTTGGCCGGTTCGGCTGCCACAGCGGCTGACACTTCGGTTACGCCCCTAAATTGTTGAACATCCGGTCCGCCGGTTCAATCCTCTTGCGGAGGATCGACGGGGCGGATGTTCGCCATCCGAAAAATATTCCTGAAGGCCACGATTATTCCGATGAACAATCCGGTCAACAGACCCCAGGGCAGGGTTCCGGCAAAGTGGTCGAAGACCCAGCCAAAAACCAGACCGCCGAGAATCCCTCCGAGAAGATCCGAAAGCACCCGGCTACCGCTGCGATAATTCGCATCGGGAGCGGACACCTGCGGGCGGTTGCGTTCATCTTCACGCTCGCGTGCGGCCTTGAGCCGCGCTTCGAGCGCATCGATCCGCGCATCCTCCTGGATAGGTTCTCGGGCGGGTTCCTCATCGCTCATGCCGGGCTCCGTAAGGGAAAGCCAAGCCACGCGCAACACGGTGCCCGCCGAGGGCGCCGTCCCCTTAGAAGGGGGGCCCAATAGTGTCAACATGGGGGCGTTCTTGATTGCCGAGATAAGAACGCAAACAGATTACGGGCAGCGCGCGTCGCGGATAGGGGCTGCGTCGGTGCGGGTCTGCCAGCTACCATCGGGCGCGCGATATTTTTCACCCGGGGTGGTGCGCGCGACGGCCTGACAACCGGCGGTCAGCGCATAGGCTTCCAACGTGGCGTTGTTTTCCTTGGCCTTTGTTGCATAGACCGCGCGGCGTTTGATGTTGATGTCATCCACCATCCGCTGCAACGCCGGGTCAGCCGCGCCGACAATCCCAAGATATCCATCGGCCTGTTCGCCAACCTTGCCCGCAGCACGCGCAGCGGCATAGGCAGGATCGCGCTGCGCCTGTGCCGGTCCGGCGGCAAGGCCGAACACCGTCAGCGCGGCGATTCCGGCTAGCATTGCATTGCGCATCATTATTCCTCCTGATCGCAGCATCTTCCGGTTCAGAAGATGTCCGCGTTTTCATCAATCGTATTGGCGGCGTCTTGCGCCAGCCGGTAAATCACTTCCTGCCGGATGTTGATGTTGAGCTCGATCACGATCGGTTCGTCCGGGGCGGCGATATTGATGCAGCCGCCCAGCCCTGCCGAAAGGATCGCAGCCCCGGCCATCATCGCCCGGCGTGAACGTCCTGTGCCTTGCCGCATCATCCGCTCCTGCCCTCCCCGTGTTGCGTCCGGGGGTGTGGCAGCGCGCGCTGTTGCGGTCAATTCGATGTGCGTCATGGCTGATCTTCGCTTTCAGGAAGTTGAACAGGTCTTGCAGCAGGATTGGCGGGAACGAACCGGCCGCCTTCGGCCTTGAGCAGTCCGCGATCGACCGGATTGCCGAGGAAATCGACATCCCACAGCGATCGCACCATCGTGGCCAGCTCGTAGAAATTTTCCGAGCGGACGTTGACCTTGAACCGGATCGGCAGCTTTGCCAGGCGGCGGGTGACAAAGTTCTGGCTGGTGCCTTCCCCCTGCCGCACACCGTCGAAATCGAAATTGGTGATAATCTCACCCGCCAGATCGCCGTTCAGGCCAACGCTCATTTGCCGGTAATCGAGCGAGCGCAGCGCCGAAAAGGCATAATTGCCCATCGCGCCAAGGTCTTCGTAGGTGAGTTCGCCAATATAGGCGACATTGCCGCCGGGCGCGCGGCTGACCAGCAGGCCGCCGATGATCCGGCCATTGCCATCGGTATCGAACACTATCGGAACGGTGCCATCAAAGGTGCCGGTCGCGCCCAGATTGGTGAGTTCCATCTGCGCGACAAAAGTGGCGGCATCCAGACCGATAATCTCGAACACGTAGCGGCGTTCTTCCGGCTGGCTGAAATCCATCGCCAGCGGACGCATCCGCAATTCGCCGCCCATGAATGGGAAGCGCGCGTCTTCGAGGTTGAGCAGCGTGCCGTCCTTGACTTCAAACTGCACGGAGCCATCGAGCACCTCGATCCCCGGATTGATCGCGGCGATGCGCACGCGCTGATCGGGTGCGGTGGTAAGGTTGAGCAGATCGGTGAACCTCACCTCGCCCGCGAGTCCCCGAACCGGGCCGAATGCTGCGGCGAAATTGACGCCATCGCTGGCAAAGGTGCCGCTGCTGGTGATGTCATCGCCAATCCAGTCGATCCGGCCATTACCGCTGACCGTGCCATCGGCAAAAGCGATCACCCCTTTGGCAAGATAGGACAGGTCTTCGGGCTGGAGGCTTTTGTCGAACACGATACCGGGAACTGATAGCCGTGCGTTCCCGCCTGCGGTGTCAAGTTGGTGGGTGATTGCCACCGATGTCACCATTTTGTCTGACGCGGGGTGGCGCAGCGTCGCATCGGCGGTGATCGCGTTACCATCGAACAGCAGGCTCGCCCCGCGCGCGATGAGCGGTTTGAACCGGGGTTCGCCTTCAACGACGCGGTCGGTCAGGGTAAACGCGCCTTCGCCCACCCGCAGCACGCCATCGGAAAATGACCAGCGCCCGGCCAGCGCGCCGATATCGAGCGGGACAACCTCCATCTGCGCCGCACCGCCCGCAAATTCGCCGCTGATTTCGCCTGTCAGGCTGCCAGTGAGTGTGGCAGCGGACAAGCGTATCTCGCTGCCCGGCGCGCCGATCTGCGCAGCCAACGCGGTGATGGCGAAGGGCGAAGGGTAGCGCAGCACCACCGCATCAGCCGCAAGGCTGACGGGGCTATCGCCAAGCGTGCCAGCCAGCGCGAGTTTCCCAGCGTTGGCCGCCAGCCTGAGATCAGTATTATAAGCCAGTATCGGCTCGCCGCCTTCGGGGCATAGCGTGATCGCCTGACCAGCAAGCCGCAATCCGGACAGTGCCAGCGCGCCGAACCGCACCGGCATACAGCGTGTGCCTACCGCAAGCCCGCCCTGAGCCGACCAGGTGCCTTCCAGCGGCAAGGTGAGGTCAGTTACGCCGCCGCCCGGCAAATCGCCGCTCGCGGTAATCAACCCGGCAAAGTCGATGACCCCGCCGCGCATCTGCCGCAAGGTCAGACGCGGGATCGCCAGCCGGTTCGCGCCAGCCGCGTAGTCCGCCATTGTCAGCCGCAGAGTCCAGCGATCTCCCGGCTCCTGCTCGATCCGGCCATTGATGGCGGGCAGACCTTCTCCGCCCGCAAGGATATTACCGCGCAGCCCGGAAAGCCCCTCACCCGCGATCCCGGCATTGATCTGCGACAGCGCCAGCACCCGAGTACCCGCGCGGCTGGTCAGGGTGGCTCCGGGGATGATCAATGCGATCTCTCCCGGCTTGTGCCGCACAACCGCGTCGGCGCTAAAGCGCGAACCGGTCAGCGCCCGGCCAAGACTGTCACGCGCGCTGGCCAGCAGCGGGGCGAGCAGGGTGCCTTCCATCCCGCGTTCGGCAGTTGCAAGGCTGGCCGTGAGATCGGCGGCGGGGTCAAGCCCCCCGCCGCGCAGTGTGCCTTCCCACTGCCCACGACTGGCATCAATCGCGCCGCGCCATGCCCCTTCAGCATTGAGCCGGGCGAGGCGACCTTGCGGGGTGGACACATCCGCGAGCGTAACATCATGCTCCAGAGCAACACCACTTTTGCCGAGGCTCACCAACGCCTTGCCGTAGAGCGTTTTACTCCGCAACGCCGCGTAGGCCAGCCCGCTGCCGTCTCCCATGAATTCGCCCGATATCGACGAAAAATCGCGCTCCGCATTCAGTGAGGCACCGAAATCGGCGCGCGCGAGCTTGGCTCCGCCGCATGTCAGATCGCGAAGCCTGAGCGGCCCGAGCAGCGTCGGTTCGCCGCGGATTGTGGTCAGCTTGCCGTAAAGCGTTGCAGTGTCCGCGCGGCATCCTTCGACTCCGATACCCGGCGCTGTCGCAGCCAGCGCTCCGGCGAAACCGTCATCCAATCGCCCCGTGCCTTGCAGCGACAGGCCCACCGCGCCAAAATCGCTCTCGATCAGCGCGCGCGCATCATTAACCACCAGATCAATCGCGGGCAGCGCAGGCGGCGTGGCCGAATCGGTGAACACCAGCGGATCAAGCGCGCCGAGGCTGAACTTGCCATCGTGATAGCTGCCGAACGCGCGCGCGCCGTCCAACGTAACCCGCCGCACTTCCGGCCCAGCCCAGCCGACGCCGAGTTCCAGCGCCATGCGCTCCACCGTCAAGTCCGGCCGCGCCGGATCGCCCACCACCAGATTTTCTATCACCTGCATGCGCGGGCCGATGGCGACAATGTCGTAAGTGGCGTTCACGCCGCTGGCGGCGAGATAATCGTCGATAAAATCGCTGGCGATGCGTTCCCGGTCAATCCATGCTGCGCTGCCCGCGACCAGCGCCGCAATCGCGCTGCCAGCAACAATGCGGGCACGCCAGCGGCGCGGCCAGAACCACCGCCGCGCGCCATCCCGGGCACTCTCTATCTGCTGCTCATCAGCCACCGGCATCGTCCCCAACACTTGCGCGCATCATCGCTCAAAGGCAATGAGCAGGCAGGATCAATTCCTGCCGGGGGTCGCATTGCCGGAAGCTGAAGACCATTTCGATTTTGGAGGCGAACCGCCTGCCCGTTCGGACGCGGGCAAATCCGCAGGTGACGGCCATCGCGCGCGCCTGCGCGAACGCCTTCTGAGCGGCGGGGCCGAGGCGCTCGCGGATTACGAAGTGCTCGAATACTTGCTGTTCGCCGCGATCCCGCGCGGGGACACCAAACCCATTGCCAAGGCGTTGATAACGCAGTTCGGCAGCCTTGCAGGCGTGCTTAACGCCGATCCCAAGGCGTTGCAGCGCGTGAAAGGCGTGGGCGAAGCCAGCGCCGCCGCGATCAAATCGGTCAGCATCGCGGCGCGGCGCATGACTCGCGGCGAAATCATCAAAAAGCCAGTGCTGGGTTCGTGGCAGGCGCTGATCGATTACCTTACCACCGATATGGCGCATCTGACGGTGGAGCGCGTGCGCATCCTTTACCTCGACACCAAAAACCGGCTGATCGAGGATCATCACCTTGGCGATGGTTCGATTGACGAAGCCGCGATCCATCCGCGCGAGGTTATCCGTCGGGCGATGGATCTGGGGGCGACGGCGATGATTCTGGTGCACAACCACCCCAGCGGCAGCCCCGAACCCAGCCGCGCCGATATCCAGGTCACCCAACGCATCGCCGAGGCCGGACGCCTGCTCGGCGTGACTGTCCACGATCATGTCATCATCGGACGCGAAGGGCATATCAGCCTCAGGGCGAAGGGGTTAATTTAGAGGGTGCTTAATCATCCTCACCGGTGATCAGGCGTACGCCCGAATGCTGCGCAAAGAAGCTCCACGCCCAGTTGATCACCACCGTGACACGGTTTCTGGTGCCGGTGAGAAAGCCGATATGCACAAGGCCCCACAGCCACCACGCCAGCGCGCCTGACAGCTTGAACGCGCCAAAATCGGCCACCGCCGACTTGCGACCGACCGTCGCCAGACTGCCTTTATGGCGATAGCGAAACGGACCGGGGCAAGGCTTGCAAAGCAATTCGGCTTCTACCACGCGGCTGACATAGGCACCCGCCTGTTTGGCAGCCGGGGCAAGGCCGGGTACCGGGTCGCCATTCC
>JAHJSJ010000336.1 GCA_018830415.1 Alphaproteobacteria bacterium
GCGGCACGCTGGAGGAAAGTTTCGAAAAGGGCGGGCGCACGCTCACCCGGCGATTGGCGGGCGACAAGGCCTACATCGCCCCCGATGGCTCCACCCACGCGCTGCCGGGCCGCAGCCTGCTGTTCGTGCGCAATGTCGGCCACCTGATGACCAACCCGGCGATCCGCCTCGCTGATGGCTCTGAAGTGCCGGAAGGCATTATGGACGCGGTGTTCACCTCCGTGATCAGCACGCTCGATGTCGAAGGCCACGGCATCTACGGCAATTCGCGCAAGGGTTCGATCTACATCGTCAAGCCCAAGATGCACGGCCCGGAAGAATGCGCCTTTACCAATGATCTGTTCAATGCAGTGGAAGACCTGCTCGGCCTGCCGCGCCACACGATCAAGGTGGGCGTGATGGACGAGGAACGCCGCACCAGCGCCAACCTTTCCGCCTGTATCCATGCGGTGCGTGATCGGATCGTGTTCATCAACACCGGCTTCCTTGACCGCACCGGAGACGAAATCCACACCTCGATGCGCGCCGGTCCGATGCTGCGCAAGGGCGCGATGAAGGGGTCGGACTGGCTGCGCGCCTATGAAGCAAGGAACGTCGCCATCGGCCTCAAACACGGCCTGTCGGGCAAGGCGCAGATCGGCAAGGGCATGTGGGCGGCGCCCGATCTGATGGGGCAGATGATGGTCGAGAAAATCGGCCACCTTAAGGCGGGCGCGAACACCGCGTGGGTGCCATCCCCTACCGCCGCGACGCTGCACGCGGTGCATTACCATGCCGAGGACGTGTTCGCGCTCCAGCAGACCCTGCCCGAACCGCCGGGGCTGGACGCGCTGCTGAGCATCCCGCTGGCAGAGGGCGTGAACTGGTCGGAAGCGGAAATCCGCGATGAAATCGACAATAATTGCCAGGGCCTGCTCGGTTATGTGGTGCGCTGGGTAGATCAGGGCGTGGGCTGTTCCAAGGTGCCCGACATCAACGACGTCGGCCTGATGGAAGATCGCGCGACATTGCGCATTGCATCGCAGCATATCGCCAACTGGCTGCTGCACGGGGTTGTTTCAGAGGCGCAGGTGATGGATTCGCTCACCCGCATGGCCGCCAAGGTCGATGCCCAGAACGCGGGCGACCCGCTCTATGTGCCGCTGACGGGCAACGAAGAGGGCGCGGCCTTCAGCGCGGCCAAGGAGCTGATCTTCAAGGGGGTGGAGCAGCCGAGCGGCTATACCGAACCGCTACTGCACGCGTGGCGCAAAGAGGCGAAAAAGCGCAAGAAAGCGGGGTGAAAGCTTTGGCTACCCTTTTCTGATAGGCCGTGGCAGACCGGATTTTCCGACCGCGCAGGGCAGACTGGCATGGGTGAGATTTTCGAACAGCTCTACATGGCGCTCGTCAGTGCGCTTAGCCTTGCCTTCTTCGGCGGGCTGGCGTTCTACATCATCTACGCCAGCAACTCGCGCTGGCGCGAATACGAACTGCTTTACGCGGCGTTCGAACCGCGCGTTCCGATTGCCAAGAAGCTCGCTGGAATGGTGCGCATTTCGCAGCCCGGGTTTCGGTGGGGGCATCTGTCAGGCGACCTGAAATCGCACCGCCACCCCCCAGTCACCATTGGCGTGCATGACGACGGGCTGAGCCTGTCGATCGTCCCGCCGTTCAAATATGGCTGCCGCGATCTGTTTCTGCCGTTCGACAAGATGACGATCGAGCCAGCCGCGTGGGACCTGCTCGACAAGGAATACGGCATCCGCATGGAGGGCGTGGACGGCATCGAAATCCTGATGTTTTCGAACGTCTTAGAATGGGCTGCTGAGTCGTCCGAAATCCTCGGTCTGATGCTGCAACGCGCGGATTTGCTGCGCGAATTGTCTAGCTCTGCCGGCAGCCAAGCGCTCTCGCCAACGCGACAAACTCCGCAACGCTGACCGTCTCCGCCCGCCTTGTCTCGTCGATCCCCAGTGCGGCCAGCGCGTCCAGTGCGCCCGGCACGCCCTTCAGGCTCTGGCGCAGCATCTTGCGGCGTTGGCCGAAGGCGGCTTCGGTCAGGCGTTCGAGTGTGCGAGCCGATACGCCTTCGGGCATGGCGGCAGACGTGACGTGGACAACCGCGCTCATCACCTTGGGCGGCGGGGTGAAGGCGCTGCGGTGGACTTTCATCGCCAGCCGCGCGTCGCTGCGCCACTGCGCGAGCACCGCAAGGCGGCCATAGGCATCGTCGCCTGCCGCGGCCACGATCCGCATGGCCACTTCGCGCTGAAACATCAGGGTGAGCGATTGCCACAGCGGCGGCCAGCTTTCCCCCGATAGCCAGCGCACAAACAGCGCGGTGCCGACATTGTAGGGCAGGTTCGACAAGACGTGGAACGGTGCGCCAAGCATCACGGCATTGTGATCGAGTTTGAGCGCATCGCCTTCGATAATAGTGAGTTGTCCGGGAAAGCTCTCCCCCAGTTCAGCCAGCGCGGGCAGGCAGCGACGGTCCATTTCGATCGCGGTGACGCGCGCGCCGGCCCTGAGCAAGGCGCGGGTCAACCCGCCGGGGCCGGGGCCAACTTCGAGCACCTGCGCGCCCGCAAGATCGCCCGGCAGCGCCGCGATCCGCGCCAGAAGCTGTTCGTCGAGCAGGAAATTCTGTCCCAACGCCTTTGACGCGGCGAGGCCATGGCGTTGAATAACCTCGCGGATCGGGGGTAGGTCAGACACCGGCCGCCGCCCGCGCCTTCGCCATATCCGCCGCCATCACAATCGCCGCCGCCATCGCGCCGGGATCGGCGACACCTTTGCCTGCGATGTCGAAGGCGGTGCCATGATCGGGCGAAGTGCGGATGATCGGCAGGCCGAGCGTCACGTTCACGCCTTCATCAACCTCCAATGCTTTCAGGGGGATAAGCGCCTGATCGTGATACATGCACAGCGCCGCATCATAGGTGGCGCGCATCCTTGGCGTGAACAGCGCATCGCCAGGGACGGGGCCGAAGGCGGCGATCCCCTCGGCCTGCAAGGCGGCGATGGCGGGCGCAATCACGCGCGCTTCTTCATCCCCGAATTGTCCGCCTTCGCCCGCGTGGGGGTTCAGCGCCGCAATCGCAAGGCGCGGGGCCAACACCCCGAAATCGCGACGTAATCCGGCTGCGACAATGCGCGCCTTGTGGGTGATCAGGTCGGACGAAAGCAGCCCCGGCACCTTGACCAGCGGTACGTGGACGGTCAGCGGCACGGTTCGCAAAGATGGCCCTGCCAGCATCATCACCGCATCGCGCCAACCCATGCCGCAGGCGTCGGCGAGAAATTCGGTCTGCCCCGGATAGTCCCAGCCGATGGCGGCCAAGGCGCCCTTGGCCACCGGCGCTGTCACCAGCCCTACAGCGACCTCGGTCAGCGCGAATTTTGCCCCCCGGTTAAGCGAGGCAAGCGCCACGCGGGCACCCTCCGAAGTCGGGCAACCGGGGGTCAAGGGGGCATCAAGCCCGGTCAAGACCGGCAGTCCTACAGCCGCAGCGGCGATCGCCTCGGCTGGATCGGCAATCGGCACGATCGGGCAGTCGATCCGCAGCCTTTCAGCGCACACGCGCAACAATTCCGGCCCGCCGACCACAAAGGCTGGCGGCGCGCGCCGTTCTGCCCGCAATCGCGTCCACGCGCCAAGGATGACCTCAGGCCCGATCCCGGCTGGATCGCCAAGCGTGATCGCCAGCGGGCCGGGCGGAGATTTGGGCGCCGCGCTCAATTGTACTCGATATAGGCGTCGTTACGCAGATCGCGCAGGTAACGCTGGGCGCGCTTGTTGACGCGCTCTTCCTCGATCTGGTCCATCACCGCAGCGAAGGTTGGCGCGCCGGAATCTGCAGGGTCATCGCGCCCGCACACCATCAACACCCGCACGCCTTCCTCGACCGAGCCAAACGCCGGAGTCGTCTGACCGATCTGGAGGTTGAGGAGGAGGGCACGCAGCTGTTCGGGCAGGTTGGCAGCCTTGATCTGGTCGTTCGACACGACATTGGCGCCAATCGCGGCTGCACCCGCATCAACATCGCTGCAACCACGCAAGGATTCGACGAAGGCACCGAATTGCGTGACCCTGGCTTCGGCCTGCTCCTGCGTGGTGCCGGGGTCAAAGCTGATCGATATCTGCTTGAGGCTGAGCAGCGCTTCGTTCGGATCGGGCATCAGCACCTGGCGTTTGTTGATCAGGTACAGGATCGAAAAACCACCGGGAATTTCGACCGGCCCCTGCAATTGTCCGGGCTGCATCGTGCGGGCTGCCGTCGCCAGTTGTGGCGGCAATTGCCCCAGCCGCACCCAGCCCAGATCGCCGCCAACCACCGCAGTGGTCGCTTCGGAGAACTGCCGTGCATAGGCGACAAAGCTGCCCCCGGCTTGCAATTGCTCCATGATCTGCTGCGCATTGTTGAGCACCGCAGCGCGGTTTTCCGCCGTGGACGAAAGAAAGATTTCGCCTAGCCGGTATTCGTCCGTGCCCTTGGCTTCGTTGAGTCGCTGGAGCACGTCATTCACTTCGTCGGCCGAGACATTGACGAATGGCATGATGTTGCGACGCAGCAGGTTTTCCCACGCCACTTCGCCTTCGATCTGGCGTTTGAGCGCTGCGGGCGACGATCCGATGGAGACAAGATACTCGTCCATCTTCTTCGGCTCGCTACCGAAATTTTGCCCCGCGAGCTGCTGATAGGTCTGCTCTACCTCGGCCGGGCTTACGGGCAACTCGGCGGCGGCGGCGGCCTGGATCTTGAGCGTTTCATCGATCAGGTTGCGCAGCACTTGTACCCGTAGGCGCAACATTTCCTCATCCGAAACCTCGGTTTCGGATGCAGCGGTAATCAATGCGACGCGTTGATCAATATCGGTGCCGGTGATCACAAACCCATTGACCACCGCCATAGCTGTGCGCCGGTCAGGGTCGCTTTTGCCGAACAGGGTGATGTCTTCGGGCAGGCCAAACGGATTGTCAGCCGTGGGAACCGCCACGGTTTGTGCCGGTGCAGAAACAGGCACTACCGCCAGCGTGATAAGGCCTGCGGCCCCCAGCGTGGCTGCGGTTCTGGCCAAAAGTATTTTGGAAAACAGCTTCACACTCACTCGATCAATCCCGCCTTATGGTCGATAATCCTGCGCAAGCCTTTACGCAAAGGGTGCTGTTAGGTCGCATCGGCTGAACGGCAGATGAGTCCTGTCCAGCTAGGGTAACACGTCAGAGTAACACGGCCAGCCACCCATTGGCGTGCCCTTTAGACCGATTTATCCGCGCTGCCAATTCGTCTGCTCTATCGGAACCCCAGATTGCGCAGTGCGAAAAATACCTGAAACGTGCTGCCGCGCCGCGCATCGCCCGCAGTGATGAAATCGCGCCGCCATGTAGCCCCCATTTCGATGCTGTCGTCCTGATAGGCAAAGCCCAGCCGGGTGCGGATCGGTTCAAATCCGTCGGGCATAAAGATCGGGTCATCTTCGGCATCGGTCAGGTTGAACACGCCTGATCCGAACACCGACCATTTGCGCCCGATCGCAACCCTCCCGGCGGCGCGCAGTTCTTCGCGGTCGCGCAGGTCTTCGACCGTTTGAATGTTGCGATTGAGCCGGAGATAGCCGAATTCAATATAGTTGCGGCGCGATCCGACCGCCGCGTCGATCTCGTTACGGCGGATCGCACCATTATCCTTGTCGAGCCGGAAGCGGTGCGTGAATTTCACGAAGTCGCGGAACCGCACTTCGGTGCGACCAACAAAGTCGGATACCCGTTCGGACAGTCCGGTGCCCTGGGGGAACAAACCATCCGACTCCGCTTCGATGCGGAACGATTGGCCGATGGTCGATTTGATCCGCCAGCCGGGGCGCTGCAGTTCCCAGTCAACCCCCCAAGTCATCCGTGTGCCGTCCTCAACCTGATCATATCCGGGGAAGCGGTTGAGCGCGAACAGGTTTGAATCCTCAAGATCGATCGCGCGCGAATCTTCGTTGGGCACGGCGAGGTTGCGGATATTGGGGGTGGCGACGAATTGCAGGCGCGGTTTGAACACCTGCGTTCCGCCAAACGCCTGACCCACAAACGGCCACTCGATATCAAGCGCAGCTGTGGCAACCCCGCGCGCGGTCCAGCCTTCGTTGCCGCGATAGCTTAGGGTGGTGGTCGCATCTGTGTTGTTGGTATGGAAGGCATCGCCGCGCACCAGCCCGGTCAGCGTGACTACCTGACCCATGCCGGTCAACCGCCGCAGGTTCCACTGCGCGCCGGCAAAGGCGCGCTGCGTATCCTGCCCATCATCGCGCAGCAAGGCGACGCTGTTGGCCTGAAACTGCAGGTCGCCGCCCAGCACCGGATTGGCGAGTTTCTGGCGGTAATCAATCGCGGGCAGCGCGACCGGGATCTGGCCTTGCTGCGCATTGATGCGCAGCGTCTGCGTCGCCCAGCCGGCAATCGACAGATACGATAGATCGGTAATGCGTTCGAGATTGGCGGTCGAGCGCAGCCGGTCATCGCGGCTGATATCATAGCGCCGCAAAAAGGTGCGGTCACTCGCCCGCCGGAACGAACCGGTCAGGCTCCAGTCGGGCGAGAGCTGAAACCGGCCGTTGCCTTCGATATAGCCGCGCAGATCGCGCTCTACGCTTGGCGCGCCGGTCAGATCAGTCAGCCGGTCGCTGGACGTAACGAAACCGGTGATCTGATAAGCTCCATTGTCGGTCAGTTGCCGCCATTTGGCACTGGCCATCGGCGCGACCTTGGTGAAGGCAAAAGCCCCCAATGTCAGATCGGCGTTGTCGGCCACGCGCAAGTAATATTCGCTGCTCAGTTCCAGACCGTTGACCCGCGAGATGCGCACGTCGGGAACCAGAAAGCCCGACGTGGCCTTGCCATCGGTGCGCAGCGAGAGACCCGGCATTGGCAGAACGCGGGCACCAAACAGTTCGAGCACCGCGCCCTTGAAGCGCACGGTGTTCTGGTTCTGGTCGTAGATCACGCGGTCGGCGGTGACGCGCCAACTGGGGTCTTGCGCGCAGCTTTGCGGGTCGATGACAGGGCAGGCGGTGTAGGCAGCGTCGGTGAAAATCGCCACGCCGTTTTCGTCGCGATCGGCTGAGCGCGCAGCCAGCCTGCCGCCCGCACGCAGCGCGATCAGCAATTCGGACATGGCGCCGGTATCAAAGGTTTCGGTCAGTTCGACCTGATCGGTGAACAGTTGGTTGCCCGTTTCGTCCACCAGACGGACATTGCCGGTGGCGATGATCCGGTCGGTGCGGCGATTCCAAGTGATTTCATCGGCGCGCACCGATCGGTCTTCAGAACGCAGGATCACATTGCCGCGCGCGATGATGGTTTCGGCCTCTTTGTCGTAGGCAATCTGGGTCGCTTCGAAATCGATTGCGCGCGGTGCTGTTTCAGCGGCCTCGGCGGGCGGCGGTTCCTGCGCGGCCAGCGGCGCGGCCACAGGCACGGACAATGCTATCAGCGCAAAGCCCAGCGCTGCGCACGGCACCGCGCCCCGCGCCGGGAGGCGCAGGCCAAAGCGCGCGGCGCTGCGCGATCCATTCAACGAGCCTCCCGACATGGCCTTGCCTATTGCATTGCTCGCGCCTAATCGCAATCGCGTTTGCGGCCTGTCGCGCGCGCTTGTTGGTAAGTGCCCGATGGGCTGCTTTTGCGCCGCGCGAAAGCATATGCCGATCCGGCGCGTCGACCACAAAATTGCGGAGAACCCATGCAGATAATTTTCACCTCCACCTCGCCTTCCACCGTCCGCCTGCACGCCCGCGTGGTCAATCAGGGGGCGGCGTTGACCGGGCTGGACGCGGCACTGGTCGAAGGGGCGGCAGCATCGCGCTTTTCCGGGCGCGCGGGGCAGGTGTTTGAAAGCTTCACCAGCGTTGAAGGCGCGGTGAAACGGATTTCGCTGGCAGGCGCGGGGGAGGCTGACGGGGCCGACCGGCGGCTCGATTGCGAACGCGCAGGCGCGGCGCTGGTGGCAAAGTATCTGGTTTCGACCGAACGCGCGATGGTGCTCGATCTGGGGCAGGCGGGATTGTCGGTGGACGATGCGGCGGCGGTGCTGCTCGGCCTGCGCCTGCGCTCCTGGCGGCATGACAAGTATCGCACCAAGCTGTCGGCTGAAAAGCGCCCCAGCCTTGAAACGGTGCACGTCATCAATGCCCCCGCCGGCACCGAAGCCGCGTGGGAACGCGAAGCCGCGCTGGCCAAGGGCGTCGAATTCACCCGCGATCTGGTGACCGAAGCGCCCAATGTGATCTACCCCGAAACCTTTGTTGCCGCCTGCCAGAAAGCCTTCGCCGGGACGGGCGCGGAAATCACCGTGCTGAGCGAGGCCGAAATGGAAGCGCTCGGCATGGGCGCGCTGGTCGCGGTGGGGCGCGGGTCGGAACGCGAATCGAAACTGATCGCGATCCGCTGGAACGGCGGCGCAGCGGACGAAAAGCCGACCGTGTTCGTCGGCAAGGGCGTCACCTTCGATACCGGCGGCATCTCGCTGAAGCCCGGCCCCGGCATGGAGGACATGAAGTGGGACATGGGCGGGGCAGGCGCGGTGGCTGGCGCGATGCTGGCCATCGTCACCCGCAAGGCCAAGGCCAATGTGATCGGCGTGATGGGCCTGGTTGAAAATATGCCCGACGGTAAGGCGCAGCGCCCCGGCGATATCGTCACCACCATGAGCGGGCAGACGGTCGAAGTGCTCAACACCGATGCCGAAGGGCGGCTGGTATTGTGCGACGCGCTGCACTGGGCGCAGGAACAATATGATGCGGCGCGGATCGTCGATCTGGCCACGCTGACGGGCGCGATGATCATTGCGCTGGGCAATGAACATGGCGGGATGTTCGCCAATGACGATACGCTGGCCGGGCAACTGGCCGCAGCGGGCAAGGCCAGCGGCGACAAGCTGTGGCGGATGCCGCTCAGCCCCAATTACGACAAGCTGATCGATTCGCCGATTGCCGACATCAAGAATGTCGGCCCGCGCGAAGCCGGGTCGATCACCGCCGCGCAGTTCCTGCAACGCTTCATCAAGGACGGCACGCCGTGGGCGCATCTCGACATTGCCGGGATGGTGTGGGCGGCCAAGCCGGGGCACTCGTGGGAAAAAGGCGCAACCGGATACGGCGCGCGGCTGCTCGACCAGTTCGTGCGCGATGTGGTGGAAGGCTAAGGTCGCGCATCTCCGGCCTCAATTAGCAAAGTGGTAGGCCGGAAATGCCGAAAATGCGTAGCAAATCTGACCTGCCGGCCAAAACCTGCCTCACCTGCGGACTGCCATTCACATGGCGCAAGAAGTGGGAGCGCGATTGGGACAATGTGAAGTATTGTTCCGATCGGTGCCGGAGCGGGAAGGGGCCTAGTCAGTGAAGCTCGATTTCTGGCAATATACCGATGACCCGCTCGAAAAGGTCGTCGCCCTGATCGCCAAGCGGGTGTTGGGCGAAGGCGCGCGGTTGCTGGTGGTTTCGGATGACCCCGCGCAGCGCGCCGCCATTGCCCGCGCGCTGTGGCAGGCGGGGCCGGAAAGCTTCCTTGCCAATGGTGAGGCCGATGCCCCCGGCGGGGCGGATCAACCGATCCTGCTGTCCGCTGAATCTGCCGCCAGCAACGGGGCGAGCCACCTGATCCTTGCCGACGGGGTGTTTCGCGATACCCCCGGCTTTGCCCGCACCTTCCTGCTGTTCCCGCCCGATGCCGCACCCGCCGCACGGGCTGCATGGCGCGCGCAGGATGGCCGCGAAGATGTGGAACGCGCCTATTTCACGCAGGAAGACGGGCGCTGGGTCAAGAAAGGCTGAGGGGGTCAAAAAGGGCTGAGGGCTTGCCGCAGCAACCCGAATCAATGATATTGATGCGCGTGATGTGACGGGGGATTGCAGATGCGTAAGGTGGCATTGGTATTGGCAAGCAGCGCGGCATTTTCGCTCGCCGCCTGCGGCAGTTCGGAAACGTCGGGCGAATTCACCACCGAGGACGGCGAAACCGCCGAATACACCATCGACAAGGATACCGGCGAAACCAGCATGACGGTCGAAGGGCCGGATGGCACCGCCACCTTGCGTTCGGGCGCGGATGTGCCGGTCAGCCTGCCCGCTGGCTTCAGCCTGTTTCCCGGATCAAAGGTGATCACCAACACCGTTGTCAACCAGCCCGGCGGGCAGGGGACAATGGTGATGTTCGAGGCAGACGCCGCCGCCGACACGGTCATCGCCCATTACCGCGATCAGGCCAAGGCCGCCGGGTTCGCGATCCAGATCGAAATGAACACCAACGGCACCCTGATGATCGGCGGGGAGCGCGAGCGCGACGGTTCAACCCTGTCGATCACCGCGACCGACAATCAGGAAGATGCAACCACCGGACAGATCATCATCGGCAGCAAGACCGGCGGGTAAGCGCCGCCAGCGTCAGCTGTCGCTCACCACGATGTCCCAGCGATAGCGGTCTGCTGCCTGCTGGGCCGCCATCGCGGTGATCGCGTCCTCGCCAAGCTGGTTATAGAGCGCGTCCTTGCTGTTGGTGACGTGGTCTTCGCTGAAATACATCTGCGTTATCAACCGGTGCTGGCGACCACGCACGTCGAAGTGGATGTGCGGCGTGCGCCAGCCAATCGGGCTCGAATAGCCTGCTGGTTTGATCGTCATCACCCGCCATTCGCCGCTTGGGCCGGTGATCAGCCGGGCAAAGCCCTGGAAGTTCGGATCGAGTGGGGCGGTGGCAATATCGCCCGGATGATCATAGCGACCGGCGGCATTGCATTGCCATAATTCCAGTTCGGCACCGCGGACGGGATTGCCCCGGCTGTCGAGCACGCGCCCGGTCACTTCGATGACTCGACCCAACGCTCGCCCGGTATTGCCCTTGATCATGGTCATGTCGAAATCATCATCGGCTGGACGCATTATCGGATAGAATGGGCCGAGCGGGCCGCTGGCAGTCTGCGCTGGTGTCGCCGCACGGGCGATGCCGCCGGTCGCAATGATGCCTGCTGCGGTTAGTGCGGCACCAGCAAAGCGCCGCCGTGATAGCGTGTAATCGTTTTCCATGTGTCCCCCCAATTCCCCAAGCTGCATTGCATAGCATATTTGCTCGATCAAGAAAACGGCAGGCGCCGAGAACACCGCGCGCGACGCTTGCCATTTTGCAGCGCAGCATCTACGGGCGCGGCCAACATCCCCTATAAAAATACGTCCACAGGAGCATAATCATGGCGGTTACCCGCACCTTTTCGATCATCAAGCCCGATGCTACCCGTCGCAACCTGACCGGCGCGGTTACCAAGATGCTGGAAGACGCTGGCCTGCGCGTCGTCGCGTCCAAGCGCATCCACATGACCCGCGATCAGGCCGAAGGTTTCTACGGCGTGCACCGCGAACGCCCGTTCTTTGGCGAGCTGGTCGATTTCATGATGAGCGAGCCGGTGGTGGTGCAGGTGCTCGAAGGCGAAGACGCCGTAGCCCGCAACCGCGAAGTGATGGGCGCGACCAACCCGGCGGACGCTGCCCCCGGCACGATCCGCAAGGAACTCGCCCTGTCGATCGGTGAAAACACCGTTCACGGTTCGGATTCGGAAGAAAACGCCGCCATCGAAATCGCGTTCTTCTTCAAGGATGAAGAAATCGTCGGCTGATTTTTCAGACCGGATGAAATGCAAAGGGCCGCTCCGAAAGGGGTGGCCTTTTCGTTATATCCCACACCTGTTTTCGTTATATCCCACACCCGTTCGCCCTGAGCTTGTCGAAGGGCCGTTCTGGTTTTTCCTGGGCGCGCGCGAGGAAAAGTAAAAGCAGTCCTTCGACAAGCTCAGGACGAGCGGGGTTTTTGGCTGGGATTTTCCGTGTCAGCCCGCCTTGGCAAAGCGCGCCAATTGCTGCGAATGCGCGTGGTGCAGGCCGCCCTTGCTTGCCGCCATCCGCTTGCGCATTGCCGCCAGTGCCTGAGGCGTAAGCGCAAGCCCAAGATCGGCGTAACAGCGCCGGATCGCCGCCTCCCAATCGGTATTCAATTCATCGAAGGCAAGCCGCGTCACCTGCCCATGCCATCCGGCCAGCGTGTCGGCCATGCGCTTATCACGCAGCGCGATCTTGCGGCGCCAGCGCGCTGTAATCGCGTCAAGATCGCAGCTGTCGGACTGCATCGCCATCTGGTTCGCTGCCAGCGATACCGCGCTGCGCAGCACCGCGTCAGGATCACGCTGGGCGATCACCAACCGGGCGTCGGGGAACGCGGTGAGCAGTGCGGGCAGATCCTCGGCAAAGGCGGGCACCTTCATCACGCGGGGCTTTGTCGCCAGCGCGCGCGTGTCGGCGTCGGTGCGCAGGATGCGTGCCATCTCGCGGTAGATCGGCGCAGGGTCGCGCGCTTCGCTCCACGCCGAATAGGTCGGGATGTGCCACTGCGATTCGTAGATCGAATGGTGCAGCGCGGCCGAAATCCATGCCAGTTCCTCCTCCACCGCGCCCGGAGCCATCGGATGGATTGCCTGCATCCACGGATTGAGCGCGCCGAGCATGGCGAGTTCGACCGCCGCCTTGACCCGGTTCAGCCCGAACCGCGCGGGCACCGGGTGATAGGCATCGCAATAGCGGGTGTGCGAATGCGCCGGATCCGCCGCCAGCAGGGTGTGGATGCGCGTTGTCCCGCTGCGCATATGGCCGATAACGATGATCGGCGGGGCGAGGCGCGTTTCGAGCAATCTGGGACGCTTCAGCCACAGCGCGCCGAAAGCGAGGCGGTTCTTGACCACGCGCGACAACTGCCCCCACGCCATCGCGCGGCCCAGCGGGTTGAGATCGGCTTCGGCCTCAACCACCGCACACAGGCGTTGCAGCCGCTCGCGAAAATCGGAGACGTCTTCGGGCGCGCGCCCGCCCTGTTCGACCGCCTCGGCCCGCGCGCCATAGGGCTTGGCCGCCAGCGCCCACAACGCATCGGGATCAAGGTTCGGCGGCGGCAGCCAGCCTGTGGCCCATGCCTTCCCCAGAAAATCACTGGCCCG
This sequence comes from Alphaproteobacteria bacterium, assembly GCA_018830415.1. Taxonomy (GTDB): domain Bacteria; phylum Pseudomonadota; class Alphaproteobacteria; order Sphingomonadales; family Sphingomonadaceae; genus Erythrobacter. The sequence continues at coordinate 13,002 of JAHJSJ010000336.1, forward strand.
CTGCGCCAACGGCCCGCGCGCCAGAGGATGATCGCGGGCGGGCGCCATCAGAATTCGTCCGCGATGTCCATGAAGCGCGACACATAGTTGGTCACCGCGCGCGGATAGAGCTGATGTTCGGCCAAGCGCACCCGCTCGGCGAGGGTTGCGGGGGTGTCATCGCTCGCAATCGCGACGCGCGCCTGCGCCAGCACCTCGCCTGCGTCGAGCTCGGGCGTGACCAGATGCACGCTCGCGCCTGCGTGGCTATCGCCTGCCGCAATGGCGCGGGCGAAGGCATCAAGCCCCTTGTATTTGGGCAGCAGCGACGGGTGGATATTGAGCATCCGCCCTGCCCAACGTTGCACAAATCCGTCTGACAGGATGCGCATATAGCCCGCCAGCACGATAAAATCCGCGCCCGCGTCTCTGACAGCGGCTTCCATCACCGCGTCATGATCCGCGCGGGCCATGCCCTTGTGCGATTGGGCGAAGGTCGCCGCGCCTTCAAGCGCGGCCAGCGCCAGCCCCGGCGCCGCTGCGTCATTGCTGGCGACCAGCACCACTTCGTAAGGGCAATCGCCCATGCGGCTGGCATAGAGCAGCGCGGCCATATTGGTGCCCGCGCCGGAAATCAGAATGGCGATGCGGGCTTTTTCAGCCAAGATGCGTCGCGCTCCAGCCGCTTCTGGCCGACCATGTTTCCGCCGATCCGCGCACGGTGCAGCCTTTGTCACCCGCCTCGATCCGGCCGACGGGCAGCACGGTTTCGCTCGCCGCCTCAAGCTGTTGCGTTACATCGGCCACCTTGTCCGCCGCCACGGCCAGCACCATGCCGACCCCGCAATTGAAGGTGCGCGCCATTTCCTCAGGCTCGATCTGTCCTTGCGCTTGCAGAAACGCCATCAGCCGCGGCTGCGGCCACAGATCGGCATCGACCACCGCGTGGGCACCATCGGGCAGGATGCGCGGGATGTTTTCGAGCAATCCGCCGCCAGTGATGTGGGCCAGCGCGTTGATCATCCCGGCGCGGATCAGCGGCAGCAGGCTGGCCACGTAAATGCGCGTCGGTGCGATCAGCGCGTCGATCAGCAATTGATCCTGATCGAACAGGGCAGGGCGGTTCAGCTTCCACCCCTTGTCCGCAGCCAGCCTGCGCACCAGCGAATAGCCATTGGAATGCACGCCTGACGAGGCGAGGCCGATCAGCACATCACCCGGCGCGACCTTGTCACCGGTCAATTGTTCACCGCGTTCGACCGCGCCGACGCAGAACCCGGCAAGGTCATAATCGCCCGCCGCATACATTCCCGGCATTTCCGCCGTCTCGCCGCCGATCAGCGCGCATCCGGCGATCTTGCAGCCTTCTGCGATGCCCGCGATCACCCGCTCGGCCACCCCGTTTTCCAGCTTGCCGGTGGCAAAATAATCAAGGAAAAACAGCGGTTCCGCGCCCTGAACGATCAGATCATTGACGCACATCGCGACCAGATCAATGCCGACGGTATCGTGCCGGTCATGGTCAATCGCCAGTTTCAGCTTGGTGCCCACGCCATCATTGGCGGCGACCAGCAGCGGATCACGATATCCTGCGGCCTTGGGATCGAAAAACCCACCGAATCCGCCAAGTTCGCTGGTCGCACCGGGACGCGCGGTGGCCCTGGCCAGCGGGGCGATGGCTTTGACCAGCGCATTGCCAGCCGCAATCGATACGCCCGCATCGGCATAGGTGTAGGAGGAGCCATCCGGCCCGCCATTTGATGTTTTCCCGGCAGTCATGCACGCCGCTTTAGCCTTTCGCGCTTGGAATTCCACTCGCCTTTGGGCAAAAGGCGCGCGATTTCCCCGATGAGCATGACGCTTCCCCTTCCCGGCCATGATGCCGCCCGTCCATTGGCTCGCTGGCTGGGCGGCGCTGTGCTGGCGTTCGCCTTGCTCGGCGGGGCCTATGCGTTGGTGGCGCAGGTGGCGGGCGAACGCGGGATCGCGCCCACCGCTGCCAGCGCCGATATCGAAGTGCGCGGGATCAGCGTCGATGTCAGCGGCAAAAGCGCCGAGGACGCGCGCGCTGTTGGCTGGCGTGAGGCGCAGCGGCAGGCATGGGCCAAGCTCGGCGGGCCGAAACTGCCCGACGCACAGCTTGACGGGCTGGTATCCGCGATCGTGATCGAACGCGAACGGCTGGGCCCGCGGCGCTATATCGCCACGCTGGGCGTGGTGTTTGATCGTCAGCGCGCGGGCAGTTATCTTGGCGGCCCGGAGCAGGCGGCGCGGTCGGCCCCGCTGTTGCTGATCCCGGCGATGGAAAGCGGCGGGGCGTTCATTGCCTTTGAACAGCGCAATCCGTGGCAGCAGGCCTGGGCCGACTTCAATCCCGGCACCAGTCGCATCAATTACGTGCGCCTGAGCGGGGCGGGGGGCGATTCGCTGTTGGTCAATTTCGGTCAGGCGACCCGCCGCAGCCGCGCATGGTGGCGCAGTATGCTCGACCAATATGGCGCAACCGATGCGCTGATGGCGTTTGCCCGGCTCGATCATCAGTTTCCCGGCGGGCCGGTCAGCGGCACCTTCACCGCGCGATATGGCCCTGACAGCCGCCTGCTCGAAACTTTCACGCTGAAGGCTGATGGGCCGGATCAGGTGCCGGAAATGCTGGGCCGCGCGGTTCAACGGATCGACGGCATTTTTTCGGGCGCGCTGGCGGCGGGCAAGCTCAAGCCCGATCCGACCTTGCGGCTGGGCGGCGCTGGCGAAGTTGATCCGGCAATCCAGCGCCTGATCGAGATCGGGCAGGCAATCAAGGCGCGCGAGGAAGCAGCGGCAGCGGCGGCTGCGGCAGGGATTGTTCCGGGAACCAATCCTCTACCGATCAGCGGCCCTGTGCCGGGCGAAGCAACCGTGCGCGCCATCACAGTGCAGTTTGCCACCCCAGATGCCGCCACGTTTGACGGGCTGCTCAGCGCAGTGCGCGGCACCGCCGGTGTGCGCGGACTGGGCGTGACCAGCACCGCGATTGGCGGCACGTCGGTGATGAGCGTGAGCTATGCCGGAACGCTCGAAGAACTGGCCGCCGCGTTCGAAGCGCGCGGGTTTACCGTGCGGCGAGGGGCGAATGCGCTCGCCATCAGCCGTTAGGCGCTGGCGGTGATGAACACCCCGTACCCGTCGCAGATTGCCTTGCCGTTGTCTGGTCGCGGACCTGCGGGCGCGCAGCGGATCGTGATCGGTGCAGCCAATGCCGATGTGATCGAGGCGTTGCAGGACCCCGCGCGCTGGCCATTCCACGTCGCCGTGCTGACCGGCCCGCCGCGTTCGGGCAAATCGCTGCTGGCCCGCTGGGCGCAGAGCCTGCCGGGGGCAGACGGGCTTGAGGTGATCGACGACGCCGAACAGGCGGATGAAACCGATCTGTTCCACCGCTGGAACGCGGTGCAGCAAGGCGGGTTACGCGAAGGCGGGGCGTTGCTGCTGGTTGCCAATGGCGGCGAGGAAAACGGTGGGTGGAACATTGCCTTGCCCGATCTCGCCTCGCGCATCGGCGGATCGTTGCAACTGGCGATTGGCGCGCCCGACGATGCGATGGCAGGCGCATTGATTCACGCCCATGCCGAACAACGCGGGCTGAGCCTGCCTGACGGGGCGGCGGAATACTTGGTGCCGCGCACCACCCGCAGCTTTGCCGGGATTGAAGCGCTGGTCGCAGCGATTGACCGCATCAGCCTTGAACGACAGGTGCCCGCCACCATGTCGGTGTGGCGCGCCGCGCTCGAAGCCTTGCATGGGCCAGAGCAGCAACGTCTGCTGTAGGGCGCGATTTGCATCACGCGCCGTTTGATGGGAATAAAGGTGTCATGTTCGAACCGTTGATCAGCTATCTGGATTCAGTGCGCGCGCGCGACCCTGCGCCGCGTTCACGCTGGGAAATCCTGCTTTATCCGGGGGTTCTGGCGCTGGGGATGCACCGCATCGCGCATTGGCTGTTCGATGCCAAACTGTATTTCCTCGCACGGTTCGTGAACCATTTTTCGCGCGCGCTGACCGCAATCGATATTCATCCCGGTGCGCGGATCGGCAAGAACTTCTTTATCGACCACGGCTTTACCGTGATTGGCGAAACCGCCGAAATTGGCGATAATGTCACGATTTACCAATGTGTTACCTTGGGGGGTAGCAACCCGACCAATGGCAAGGGCGGCAAACGCCACCCAACCCTTTGCGACAATGTCATCATCGGTTCGGGCGCGCAGATCATCGGCCCGATTGTGGTGGGTGAACGCGCCCGCGTCGGCGCCAATGCGGTGGTGACGGATGATGTGCCCGCGGGCGCGACGATGATCGGGCTGAAGGCGCGATCAACACTCGTCCCGGCGGAGGAATGGATCAAGGAATTCATCCCCTATGGCACCCCCTGCGATGATCCCCCCTGCGACGATCAGGGCCGCCCGCGCCGTGATTGCGTGGAAAAGCTGGAGGCGGAAATCGCAGGCCTGCGCGAAGATATGGCGGCGATGAAGGCAATGCTGGATGAACGCAGCGCGCCGGTTGAGGGCGAAACGCCCTTGAAAAGCGGGACGGCGGATTGAACACAGGCGCGCAAATCCCCGGCCTTGCCGGACAGGTGGTGGCGTTTCCGGGTCACGCCGCAGCGCAAATCGGGTTTGAACGCGCGGAATTGCAGCGCATTCTTGATCTCTATGGCCGGATGGTCGCCGCCGGGCAGTGGCGCGATTATGCGATGGTTTTCGATCGCCACGTCGCAACCTTCGCCGCGTTCCGCCGCACCGCCGAACGCCCGCAGGCGCGGGTCGAAAAACGCCCCGCCTTGCGCGGCAAGCAGGGGATGTGGACGCTGTTCGGCGAACACGGACAGGTGCTGAAACGCGGGCACGACCTTGCGGGCGTGCTCGCACCGATGGAGCGGCGGTTGCTGAAGGCGGTGGATTAAAAGCTCCCCCTCCCCACAATGGGGAGGGGGAAATTGGCTTACCCCCTCGCGCTGCCCGGGCCGGTGCCGGTTACTTTCTGCATCGCCTTCAGGATATTGCCCGATTGTTCGCTACCCGATTGCGGGGCGATCAGGTTGGTGAAGGCGTTGATTTCTTCCCAATGCGCGGCAAAGCCTTCGACCGTGCGCTCACCTTCGGGCAGCCACACCGCATCGTTCATCACCGTCCACGAGGAGTGGAAGCCGCCTGCGCCCGCGCCAACAATCGCATTGGTCGGTGCGTCTTCGCTGACGAGGAACAGCGCGGCAGGCACCACGTTTTCCGGCGCGAACAGCTTGAACGCTTCTTCGGGGAACAGGTCTTCGGTCATGCGGGTGCCAGCGACCGGCGACAGGGTGTTGCAGCGCACGTTATACTTCGCGCCTTCCAATGCCAGCGTCTTGGTCAGGCCCGCAAGGCCCAGCTTGGCCGCGCCGTAGTTCGCCTGACCGAAATTGCCGAACAGGCCGGTGGACGACGCGGTCATCAGCACGCGGCCATAGCCCTGTTCGCGGAAGGTTTCCCAGCACGCCTTGGTGGCAAAGGCGCTGCCGGTGAGGTGCACCTTGACCACGAATTCAAAGTCGGCCGGTTCCATCTTGACGAAGGTCTTGTCGCGCAGCACGCCAGCGTTGTTGATCAGCACATGGACGCCGCCCCACTTTTGCTTGGCATCGGCGACCATCTTTTCCATCTGTTCGTATTCGGTGACCGACCCGCCGTTGGCGATCGCTTCGCCGCCCATCGCTTCGATTTCGGCGACGACCTGCGCTGCGGCGTCAGAGGTGCCTGTGCCATCGCGCGCGCCGCCCAGATCATTGACCACAACCTTCGCCCCGCGCCGCGCGAGTTCCAACGCATAGGCCTTGCCCAAACCGCCGCCTGCGCCGGTGACGATAGCAACCTTGTCTTTGAAGTTGATGGTCATGTGTGTTCTCCTGTCCTTGATCTATGCAGCTTCTGGGCGGCGCGGTTTACGCCTGCGTAAAGCTGATTTGTGGCCGCTGCGTGGCACTTTCAAGCGTGGCTTGCAACCGCCTAACTGTCAGGCGGCGGATGCCGTAGCGGCATTGTGAGTCTCCGCGCAGGCGGGGACCTCGTTGATCAGGCGAATCGCTCTGCCGACCGGGATTCCCGCCTGCGCGGGAATTCACAAGTGTTCGAGCGCCGGAA
>JAHJSJ010000337.1 GCA_018830415.1 Alphaproteobacteria bacterium
TGACCCGGATCAAGCGCAACCGCCCGCCGGGCGCATTCGTCTGCCTTGCGCGAACGTTCGACCCGGTCGAGACACGGCGTATAGACCGCGTTGTGGATATGGGCATCGGCCAGCGCGGTCCAGCATTCGGCAAAGTCAGGATCGAGCGCCAGCGCCTCTTCCAGCAATTCGACCGATTTGGCCGCGGCGCCACCGGTAATCGACCGCCTGACCAGTGAACGGCCCTGAAGGTAAAGCGCATAGGCCGCGCGGTTGGTGGTCATCCGGCGCATTGGCGCAGGCGAAAGCGAAAGGCCAAGCACCCGGCAAATCGCCGCAATGACATTATTGCCGATGACTTTGCGCGAATCGAAGAAATCATCGATCGAACCGATGATCCGGTCTGCCCAGATCTCGGTCCCGGTCGCGCCTTCGATCAGGGTTATGCGGGCTGTGATGCTATCATGAGTGCGCGTGACATCGCCTTCGACCAGATGCGTCACCCTGAGGCTGGCGGCCATTTCGATCAGCGTCTGCTTCCGTTCCGCGACCGCAAGAACCGAAGTGCGGCCCGCCAGCGCGATGCCTTCAACCTTACCCAGCCGCGCGCTCAATTCATCGGTGATGCCCTCTGCCAGAAAGAAATCTCCGCCGACATGATCGATCTGACCCATTGGCAGAACCGCCAGCGCGATCTCGGCGGTGCTGCGCGCGGCCGGATAGCGGGCCTGCGAGGCGGCACTCAACCGCGCGCTCTGCTCAGGCTCACCTTCCGCCCGCAATTCGGCAACCAGCCGGGCAATCGCCTGACGCAGCCGGGCATCGACCTCCTGCCGTTTGAGCGAAATCCAGCCATCGAAGGCCCGGTTGAACGCCATTCCCTGCAGGATAGGCAGATTGGCGATGCCTTCGAGGATGGCCACTGCCTGATCCGCATCGCCTTGTTCCAACGCGTCTTCCAGCATGGACAGATCGGACAACAGAAAATCGCGATCAAGCGCAACCGCCGAGCGCGTGACAATCAGGAGATTGCCCAAGCCATCGTTCTCGAACTGATGGCGAAGATCCAACAGGCATTGCCTGAGGCTGGCCTTGGCTTGCGTTTGAAACCGGTCAGGCCACAAAAGCTGGCACAGCGTTTCTCGATCAAGGCGGCGATCCGGCTGAAGGCACAGCAAGGCAACCAGCAGCATGCCTCGGCGATTGCTGAGCAATAGCGATGCGCCGCCCGCCGTATCGAGCCGGAATTCGCCAAACATTCTCCCCAGAACCGCAATTCCGGATGCGGCTAATTCGGTCGAGTCATGCACCAGTCCAGCCCCCCGCGCCGATTCCTAGAGCGTGACCGTGGTTTTGCAACGAATTATGTCGGCGAAGGAGCTGACGAAGTTGCGATCAGTTTCGAGGGTGAATGCACAGCGCCGCCGCCGCTGCGCCTGATGGGCACGCCATTACCGGGGCAAGAGCGCGCTCTGCGCGGTGTCCCCGGCGGTGAAGATGAAGGTGACCACCTTTGTCCCGCTGCCGATATTGACCCGGTTTTCCTGCCGCGCCCAGACCTCGGTGAGGATTTGCGAATTCACCCGGATTTGCGCGTCCGGCGGCGGCGCGGGCGCTTCCTGATAGACAACCAGGCTGCCGCCGCTGATCTCGCTCCCGACATAGCTGGGCGCGATCGGCTCACCATCGATTTCCAGCATGAACCGCCGCGCGACATAGCGGGCAAAGGCTTCGCGGCTATCGGCGCTGCCGATGATATCGGGCACTTTTACCCCCTGCACCCTGAGCGCGTGTTCGGCATCGTGAACCGGCACCTGGTGCACCAGTTCGAGCTGATCGGTGCGCGGGTTGACCGATATCGTGCTGATCGCGATCTTCTGCTGATGCGCCCAAGCCGGGACGGCAAGCAGCAGCGCGATCAGCAGGAACGCGCGGCGCAGCATCACTTGCGGTCTTTCACTTTCTCGGCCCCTGCCGCCTCGCCCATCAGGTCGCGGCTGACGCGGGCCTTGCTGGCTTCGTCCTTGAACGCTTCGATCCGGCTGGGGATGATCCGGCGCGGATAGTGGTTGTTTTCGATATCCGCGTCGGCGGTTTCCCAATCGGGATCGACCACCACCTGCACCAGTTCCCTGCCCTTGGGGAAGACCAGCAGTTTCGCCACTTCGCGCGCGTTGCGGCGCCAGATTTCGGCCGGGATCATCATTTTCTCGGTCTTGCCGTCAGCAAAGGTCAGGCCAAGGATGATCGGCATTACCAGCCCGCCCTTGTTGCTGAAGTTGAGCACGTAATAATTCGCGTCCTCTTTCACCGCGCGATCAAACGCGGCACGTTCCCAGCGGTCCAGCCCTTCGAGGAATTCGGTGTAGCTTTTGCGATCCTTGGGCACGACGGTGAACTGGTCGTTATCGTCGTAGAAATCGGTCACGCCGGGGTTTTCGAGCACCCAGATCGGTAGGCGCTGCTGTTTATTCAGCCCGACGCCGACCGGATCAGGCTCCTCGTCGCGTTCCTTGCGGCGGCGCGGCAGATCGACATCGGGGTTCTTGGTGTCGACTTTCAGCCGGTAAATCGAATCGAGCGCAATATCGACATGATCGGTGGTGTAGAACCACCCGCGCCAGAACCAGTCGAGATCGGTGCCGCTGGCTTCTTCGATGGTGCGGAAGAAATCGGCCGGCGTCGGCCGCTTGAACTTCCAGCGGCGGGCATATTCCTTGAAGGCAAAGTCAAACCGCTCGCGCCCGATCACCGTATCGCGCAGCAGGTGAAAAGCCGCAGAGGGCTTGCCATAGGCATTGGCGCCCAGATTGGTGACCGAATCCGATTGGGTCATGATCGGCTGCTGTTCGCTGGAAACCATGTAGCTGACCATGTCGCGCGGCAGGCTGCGGGCCCACGGCATGTCCGGATCCCATTCATACCCCGCAACCGAATCGAGGAAGGAATTGATCCCTTCGTCCATCCAGGTCCACTGGCGTTCATCCGAATTGACCGTCATCGGGAAGTAGATGTGGCCAACCTCGTGGATCACCACGCCGACCAGAAACATCTTCTCGGCCTGCGAATAGGTGCGGCTGCCATCCTTGTTGAGCGTGGTGCGCGGGCCGTTGAAGGTGATCATCGGGTATTCCATCCCGCCGACCGGCCCGTTGACCGATTGCGCGGTGGGATAGGGATAATCAAAGCTGAAGCGTGAATAGACCTTAAGCGTGTGCACCACCGCCGCGGTCGAATATTTGCGCCACAGATCGCCGCCTTCCTTGGGCCAGAAGCTCATCGCGAGCACGGTTTCGTTGTCCGCGCCGGGCTGATGGTGGCCTTGCGCGTCCCAGATGAACTTGCGGCTCGAACCCCACGCGAAATCGCGCACATTCTGCGCGGAAAACTTCCATGTCTTGCGGCCCTTGGGATTGCCCGCTTCGGCGGCGGCGGCTTCCTGCGGGGTGACGATGAACACCGGCGCTGCGGCGTTTTTGGCAGTTTCCAGCCGCTGGCGCTGCGCGGCGGTCAGCACTGCATCCGGGTTTGCCAGCACGCCAGTGGCCGCGACGATGTGATCGTCGGGGACGGTCATTTCGACCTCGTAATCGCCGAATTCGAGCGTGAATTCGCCGCGGCCCAGAAACTCCTTGTTGTGCCAGCCTTCGTAGTCCGAATAGACCACCATGCGCGGGAACCACTGCGCGATCAGGAAGATGTCATTGCCGCCCTTGCGCGGATCATCGGGGAAATGTTCATAGCCCGATCGTGCGTTGACCGCGTCTTCCTCGACGATATTGAACGCCCATTCGATGGTGTATTCGGTGGTCGCGCCGGGTGCGAGCGGTTCGGGCAGGTCGATCCGCATCAACGTGCCGACAATGGTGTGCGGCAGATCCGCCCCTGCCAGCGTCTTCACCGCGCTGATATCATAGCCATAGGAATTGTCGGCCATCGCCTGCTGACGGCGCAACTCGTCCATCGACAGCTTGGTCGGCGCGTCGCCGGAACCCAGCGTCACCTTCGGCCCCCGCCGGCCGGGGCCGCCAAAGGCATCGGTCAGTTCGGCCATCGAATCCTTGCGAAAGATGTTCTGGTCGAGCTGCATCCACAGCCACGGCAGGCTGTCGGGCGAATTGTTGGTGTAGCGGATGGTGGCGCGCGCGGTGATCCGGCGGCTGGTCTCGTCGAGCTCGGCAGTGATCTTGTAATCGACCTTTTGCTGCCAGTATTCATGCCCCGGCGCGCCGCTGGCGTTGCGATAGGTGTTGGGGGTGGGCAACACTTCGTCAAGCTGGCGGAACTTGTCCTCGTAAGAACCCTTGGTCTGCTCGATTCCCTGCGCGTGGAGGGGTGCATGGCCAGCGAAGGGGGCGAAGCTGGCAACCAGCAATGCGGCAACAAACAGCACGAAACGCAAGGGCGCTCTCCAAGTGTGTGACAGATCGGTAATAGCGCTAGAAAGCGCAAAAGCGTGCGGCGCGCAAGCGAGTATCTTGCCCGTCACGGCAATTTTGTTTCGCATCTGGCGTGCCGGCCTCTTTGCCCCTATTCCGGCGCGCGATGGTTCAACCGCTTTGGCACAACCTACACGAAGCCGCCTGCGCGCGCGGGGACAGCACCTATCGCGATCCCGAAACCGGCTATACGGTGTTCACCCGCACGGCGCATCTGGCGCGCGGCAAATGCTGCGGTTCAGCCTGCCGCCACTGCCCGTTCGACCATGAGGCTGTGCCCGCTCCACGCTGACACTTGCAAAGCTGCAAAGCTGCGGGAATAGGCGAAGGCCAAGGAGACACGCCCATGAAAACCCGCGCTGCCGTTGCCTTCGCCGCGAAACAGCCACTCGAAATCGTCGAGCTTGACCTCGAAGGCCCGAAGCCCGGCGAAGTGCTGGTGGAAATCATGGCGACCGGCATTTGCCATACCGATGCCTATACGCTCGACGGGTTTGACAGCGAGGGGCTGTTCCCCAGTGTGCTCGGCCACGAAGGCGCAGGAATCGTGCGCGAAGTGGGCGCGGGTGTGACCAGCGTGAAGCCGGGCGATCATGTGATCCCGCTCTACACGCCCGAATGCCGCCAGTGCAAAAGCTGCCTTTCGGGCAAGACCAACCTGTGCACCGCAATCCGCGCCACGCAGGGCAAGGGGCTGATGCCCGACGGCACCACGCGTTTCAGCTATAAAGGCCAACCGATCTATCACTACATGGGTTGTTCCACCTTCAGCAATTTCACCGTGCTGCCCGAAATCGCGGTCGCCAAGATCCGCGATGACGCGCCGTTCCAGTCGGCCTGCTATATCGGCTGCGGGGTGACCACCGGGGTCGGCGCGGTGACCAACACCGCCAAGGTGCAGGTCGGAGATAATGTCGCGGTGTTCGGGCTTGGCGGGATCGGCCTCAACGTGCTGCAGGGCGCGCGGCTGGCGGGCGCCAACCGGATCATCGGGATCGATATCAACCCCGCGCGCGAGGAATGGGGCAGGCGCTTCGGCATGACCCACTTCCTCAATTCCAGCGGGCTGAGCCGCGAGGAAGTGGTCGCCAAGATCGTCGAAATGACCGATGGCGGGGCCGATTACACCTTTGATGCCACCGGCAACACCGAAGTGATGCGCACCGCGCTGGAAGCCTGCCACCGCGGCTGGGGCACTTCGATCATCATCGGCGTGGCCGAGGCGGGCAAGGAAATCGCCACCCGCCCGTTTCAGCTCGTCACCGGGCGCAACTGGCGCGGCACCGCGTTTGGCGGGGCCAAGGGCCGCACCGATGTGCCCAAAATCGTCGACATGTACATGACCGGCAAGATCCAGATCGACCCGATGATCACCCACGTGATGGGGTTGGAGGACATCAACACCGCGTTTGACCTGATGCACGAAGGCAAGTCGATCCGCAGCGTGGTGGTGTTTTAAGGCCAGGGCCTGTTAACCGCGTTGTTACGCCGACGCGTTATGGCAATCATGCGCCATTGTCTCCGCGCGGCGCAGCAGGTGATTGATGTTTGAACCGAGGATCGCAGCCCCCCCGTTCCCGTGCGATGCACGCGATGGTTGAACACGCCGCCCCCTCGCTCGCGACGCAAGTGCGCACGGCGGTGATCTGGCGTTCGGGCAGTCAGATATTCACCCAGATCGTGTCGTGGTGTTCGACGCTGATCGTGATCCGCCTGCTTGCCCCGCAGGATTACGGTCTGTTCGCGATGGCGCAGGTGATGCTGGTGCTGCTCAGCACGATGAACGGCTGGGGCTTGGCGAGCGCGTTGATCCGCGAGGCGGAGGTGAGCGAGGAACGCCTGCGCCAGACGCTGGGGATGCTGATCCTGCTCAATGGCGGGCTGGCGCTGACGCAGTTTTTCGCTGCGCCGCTGGTGGCGCTGTGGTTTGGCCAGCCCGAGGTTGCCGATCTGCTGCGGGTGTTATCGCTGCTGTATCTGGCGGTGCCGTTTTGTGCGCTGCCGCACGCGATCCTTAGCCGCCGGATGGATTTCCGCCGTCCGGCGCAGGTGCGCCTTGCTGCGGCGCTTACCGGGGCCGCCACCGCGCTGACCGGGGCGCTGAGTGGGTGGGGGGTATGGACGCTGGTCGCCGCCCCGCTGGTGATGATCGTGACCGAAGCGATTGGCATGACCTGGGCTGCAAAATCGCCGATCCGCCCGATTTTCCGCTTTTCCGGCGTAGGCCATATCGCGGGCTTTGGCGGGGTGATGACCGTGACCCAGTTGTTCTGGTTCGTGCAAAGTCAGGCCGATGTGATGATCGCGGGCCGCGTGCTCGATGCGCATATGCTGGGGGTTTACACCACCGGGCTGTTTCTGGCGCAATTGCTCGCTTCCAAATTCGTGCCGCCGATCAACGAAGTCGCATACGCCGCCTATTCGCGCCAGCAGGCCGATGGTCAGAATGGCGCAGGCGCAGCGGCGCTGCTCGCTACGATCCGGCTGGTGATGCTGGTGGCGCTGCCCGCCTATGCCGGGATGGCGGTGGTCGCGCCGGTGCTGGTGCCGGTGCTGCTGGGTGAGCAGTGGGTTGAGATCATCCCGCTGCTGCCGATCCTTTCGGCGGCGATGGCGATGATGACCCTGCAGATCCTGTTTGCTCCCGCCACCAATGCGCGCGGGGTGCCGGGCATGGCGCTCAAAATCGCGATGCTGGGGAGCGTGGTGATGCCCTGCGCTTTCCTGATCGGGTCGCACTGGGGCGTAATCGGATTTGCATGGGGCTGGGTTGGCGGGATGGGCGTGCTGACCGCGGCGACGGTATGGTTTTCGGGCGGGTTGATCGGCCTGCGGATTGACGGATTGATGCGCGCAATCGCGCCGCCGCTCGCCGCCGCGCTGGCGATGGCGGCGGGTGTGGCGGGGCTGATGGCGCTGCTGCCGCCCGATCTGATGTCGCTATTGGCGTTGATGCTGGCGGTGCCGCTGGGCGTGGCACTATACGGCGCGGCGCTGCACCTGATCGCGCCGTCGCGGCTGGCTGAGGCGCTGCATTTTGTGCGCCATCGCGGTGATGTTGAGCCTGCCCCTGCCACAACCGCGTGATTGACACCACCGGCGCGATCCGGTCTGGCAGCGGCATGATACCGCACCGCACTGCCCCGATCACCCAGACCTATTCCGTCAATAATATCACGATCGCCGTGCACCATTGGGCCGCACCGGGCAGCGATCAGCCGCCGTTGATCTTTGCCCATGCCACCGGATTTCACGGGCGGGTGTTTGATGCGATTATCGAACAATTCCCCGCGCATCCCGCCTATTCGGTCGATCTGCGCGGGCACGGGCAATCCGGCGGCGGGCCGATCAGCGATTGGCGTCTGGCGGCGAGCGATATTGCGGAGTTTCTTGGCGCGGCGGGGATCACTGGCGCGATTGGCATCGGCCATTCGATGGGGGCGCACGCCTTGCTGCAGGCAGCCGCCGACCATCCCGGCGTGTTCGCCCGGCTGGTATTGTTTGATCCGGTGATCTTCGAGCCGGAATTCTACGCTGCGCCGGAGCCGTTGTTTTCCGACGACAATCCCCACCCCGCAATCAAGCGTAAGCGCGATTTCGCCTCACCCGAAGCGATGATCGAACGGTTTGCGGCGCGCGATCCCTATCGCCTGTTCGACCGCCGCGTTTTCGCCGATTACTGCCGCCACGGCCTTGCCCCGGCCCCATCGGGTGAGGGGTATGAACTCGCCTGCGCGCCCGAGGTCGAGGCCAGCGTCTATGCCTCGAGCCGCAGCAATGGCGCGATTCTGGATGCGGCGCGCACGGTCGATATTCCGGTGCTGGTGGTGCGCGCCAAGCAGACCGGCATGGGTGATTTCACAAGCTCTCCGACCTGGCCCGATCTTGCCGGAATCCTGCCGCAGGGCACTGATCTCCATCGGCCCGACCGCACCCATTTCCACCCGCTCGAAGACCCGGCGGATGCGGCGCGGATTATTGCGGAATGGATCGGATAGGCGCGCCGGTTTTGCTGATGTTCCGCCAATGTTTCACGTGAAACATTGCCCGCAATCACCCCGCGGCGGCCAGCACATCCTTGATATCGTGCATTATTCGTTCAATCACTCCGCGATCAGGATGTAGGAGATTGGCCCCGATCTCGCTTGCCACCCCGCCATAAAATTGCAGCAGGCTGGCATAGAGCGGATGGTCCGGCGCGAGTGATTGCGCCAGCCACAAGGTGATGCTTTGCGCCCGCGCCAGAGCCGCGCGAGGGGCACCCTGCGACCGGTCAAGCGCGGCCAAGGCCTGGCCTAGCGCGGCAATCGCTTCGCCCAGACAGATCCGGGTGAGATCGCCGCTGCCCGATGCCTCGATCCGGGCGTCAAGTTCGACCCGGCGATAGGCCGCAGCCGGATTGGCTGAGAGCATCTGCATGGCCTGCTCCCTAGTTGTTATCGCGCGGCGCGAAATTCGCCCGGATGAATTCAAGCGTCGATTGCGAGGCCGCCACGCGGCGCTCGGAGGCGGCGAACTGGCGGGTCAGCCGCTCACGCAGGGCTTCCTGCTGCTCGGCAATCGTCTCGAGCCGTTCATCCGAACTGGCGAGCTGCGTTTCAAACCGCCGCAGCGATCCGCCCAGCGAACCGGGATCGCTGACAAGGCTGTTGTCGCGCGCGAACCGGTCAATCGTGGCAAACACGCCCGATGGCCCGACCGTGAACATCGCCGCGACCGCTTCGGCATTGGTTTCAAGCGCCTGATTGAGCCGCGCGTCATCGAGCCGGAATGTGCCATCGCGGTTGAGCGCAAGGCCCAGATCGCCGAGCGTGCGCGGTTCGCCCGCCGCGGCATCGGGCATCACCACCTGGCTTGCCAACAGCGCCAGATCGCGGCGCAATTCGCGCGCGCCGGGATCATTGCCCAGCTGGCCGCCGACCGGCGCGGCCAGTTCGTTGACCTGCGCGACGATATCATTGAGCGCCGCGACGAAATCATTCATCACCGCCGAAATCGCATCGGTGTTGCTGGCAAAGCTGAGGCTGGTCGGCGCGCCGGTATTGGTGGCGGTGAGATTGAGGGTGAACCCGCCCGGCAGCCCGGTGACGCGGTTGGTGGGGCTGGTGATTTCGACCGTATCGAGCAGAAATACCGCATCGCGCGCGGTCGTGCGCAGCTCGCCCGTGTCGCTCGCCGGGTTCCACAGAAGATTGGCAAGATCGCCCGGCACCGCAGCTGGCGCGGCTGATGCACTCGCCGTTTCGAGCACAAAGCCGCTGGCCGCGCCTTCCGCGCCTTTCAGCACCAGCTGCGCGCCGCCTGACCCTTGCGCGACATAGGCGCTGATCGCGCCCCCGCTGGCCTGGTTGATCTTGCTGGCAAGGGTGCTCAGCGTATCGTCGGGGGTGACATCAATGGCCAGCGCATCGCGCGCGCCATCGGCGGTAAACCCGGCCCCGGCAACCGCGCCGAACCGGATGGTAAGCGTGCCTTCACCCACCAGCGCATCGCGGCTGGCATAGCTTTTCGATACCAGCGTCTGGGGCTGCGCAAGCTGCGTCACTTCAAGCGAGAAATTGCCGCGCGGGCTTAACCCGGTTGGCACGGATACCTGCGCCACCGCCGGATTGCCAAGCGCGCCGCGCGGGGCCAGATCGCCGTTGCGGATGCGATCGCCCAGCGCGCTGGCCAGGGTGGTGACAGAATTGCGCAGCTGCGCCGCCGCCGAAATCCGCGCTTCCAAGGTGGTCCGGCGGGCTTCCAACGTTCCGCGCTGCACGGCAAAGCTGGCTTCTGAAATATCATTGGCCAGCGACCCGAAATCGATGCCGCTGCCCGCGCCAAGCGCCGCGATGATTGATGAGCCCGAGGTTTCCATGCGCAGGAGGACGGGTGATTGCGCGGCGGTTTAAGCCTTTCGGGCGACTTTCCCATCGCCATCAAAATGCAATTCGGGCGGCACGTCGATCACCGGGCGGCGCGGGTGCTGGCCGCGTTTCAATGCCATCACAAACGCCACCAGCGCGGCGATTGCGACATATAATTCCTCGCGCACCATCTGGTTGGGGCGGGTGGTGAAATAGACCGCGCGCGCCAGTTGCGGGTATTCGAGCAGCGGCAGGCCTTCCTCGCCCGCGATTTCGCGCATCGCCAGCGCGGTTTCGCCGCGCCCTTTGGCCAGCACCACCGGGGCGGGTGCCAGCGCCGGATCATAGGTCAGAGCCACCGCGAAATGGAGCGGATTGACGATCACGAACTGCGCTTCCTTCATCGCCTTGGCCACCCCGCCGCGCGCCAGATCGCGTTGCCGCTGACGCCGGGCGGATTTCATTTCGGGTGAGCCTTCGGACTGCTTGTTTTCGTCCTTTATTTCCTGCAGGCTCATCTTCAACCGCTTGTTTCGTTGAAATATTTGCAGCGGGTAATCGATCCCGGCGATCACCAGCAGGCCGATCAGCAGCACCCCGACCAGGCTGCTGATCGCATCCAGTGAAAGGGTGATCTGGGTTTCCAGCGGATTGTGGCCGAGCGCCAGCAGGCCTGGCAGGCGGCCCGCCGCCCACCACCACGCGATCCCCCCCAACAGGCCCA
>JAHJSJ010000338.1 GCA_018830415.1 Alphaproteobacteria bacterium
CTGGTCTGCGCCTGGATCGTCATCTGCGCGGTTTCGCCTTTGAGCAATCCGCCCATCAGCGCGCCCAGCACCAGCGCTTCGCCCAGAAGATGCGTGATCGGCGCAGGGTAATCATGCGCCGACAGCACCGCATCGAGCACACTGTCCATCCGCACCACCCGCCCGCGCGCACTGCGGTCAGGGAGGGTGAAACCCATCAGCTTGTCGGAAAAGGTCTCGGTCATTGCGGTCATATCAGCCATGGCGGCGCATATGGGGATTGCGAGCAGCCGGGCCAAGACCCCCGCCGACAGGCTCAACTGCCGCCGATGCGTCCGAAACTCCACAGCAGCACCGATTTTTGCGCGTGGATGCGGTTTTCCGCTTCATCGAAGACGACAGATTGCGGGCCTTCGAACACATCCTCGCTGACTTCATCGCCAACGTGTGCGGGCAGGCAGTGGAGGAACACCGCGTCGGGCTTTGCCGTAGCCATCAGCGCAGCGTTGATCTGAAACGGCGCCATCGCGGATTTCTTTTCCGCCGCATCAGCCTGCCCCATCGAAATCCACGTATCGGTGACCAGCACATCGGCCCCGCACGCAGCAGCTTGCGCATCCTGCGTCAGCGTCACCATCGCCCCGCCTGCCCGCGCCATGGCAACGAAGGTCGGATCGGGTTCATACCCCGCAGGTGTCGCCACCCGCACGTTGAACTTGAACAGGCCTGCCGCCTCGAGGATCGAATGCAGCACGTTATTGCCATCGCCAAACCACGCAACCTCCAGCCCGGGCAGCGCCTTGCCATGTTCGATCATGGTCAGCAGATCGGCGACGATCTGACAGGGATGCGATTTGTCGGTCAGGCCGTTGATCACCGGCACGGTCGCGTGGCGCGCCATTTCCTCGATCTTGGCATGATCGTCGGTGCGCAGCATGATGGCATCGACCATCCGGCTCAGTACCCGCGCGGTATCGGCGATACTCTCGCCGCGCCCCAGCTGGCTGGAGGCCGAATCGAGGATCAGCACGCTGCCGCCCAGCTGCCGCATCGCGATGTCAAAGCTGACACGGGTGCGGGTCGAATTCTTCTCGAACACCAGGCCCAGCACATGGCCCGCCAGCGGCGCATCGGCATCGGCTGCGCCCTTGGGTCGCCCCGCGCGCGCGGCCTTGCGGTCAATCGCATCAGCAATCATCGCGGCGACATCATCCGCCCCGGCATCCGTCAAATCGAGGAAGTGGCGGCCTTGCTTTTGTGCCCCCATCACGCGGGCTCCGGCACAGTAAAGCTGGCCGCTCCGGCTGACAGCTTGTCGAAGAATTCGTCGATCTCGGCATCACCTACCACCAGCGGCGGGATGATGCGGATGGTGTTGTCGCCCGCCGCCACGGTCAGCAGCTGGTGATGATCGCGCAGGTGGACAAAGAACGGGCGGCTTTCCACGGTCATCTTGAGGCCGAGCATCAGCCCCTTTCCGCGCACCAGTTCGAACAGGTTGGGATAGTTGCCGATAAACTGTTCGAGCCGGGTACGCAGCCGCTCGCCCTTTTCGCGCACTGAAGCGAGGAATGCTTCATTGGCGACCGCTTCCATCACCGCCGTCCCCGCCGCCATCGCCAGCGGATTGCCGCCATAGGTCGATCCGTGGGTGCCCAGGGTCATGCCACGCGCGGCCTTTTCGGTGGCGATGCAAGCGCCCAGCGGGAACCCGCCGCCGATGCCCTTGGCGGTCGCCATGATGTCGGGCGTAATCCCGTAATGTTCGTGGGCATACAGCTTGCCCGTGCGCGCGACGCCGCATTGCACTTCATCAAGGATCAGCATCAGATCATGCTCATCTGCCAGCGCGCGCAGGCCCGCCATGAATGCCTGCGATGCGGGACGAATCCCGCCCTCGCCCTGAATTGGTTCGACCATGATGCCCGCAGTGTGCGGCCCGATCAGCGCCCTTGCCGCTTCAAGATCGTCGAACGGGGCATATTTGAACCCTTCGAGCAGCGGCGAAAATCCGTGGTGCATCTTGGTCTGGTTGGATGCACTGATGGTCGCCATCGTGCGCCCGTGGAAAGCGTTGTGGAAGGTGATGATCTCAAACCGGCTGGCATCGCCCGCATCGCCTGCGTTCTGGTGATAGGCGCGCGCGGTCTTGATCGCGGTCTCCACCGCCTCGGCACCCGAATTGGTGAAGAACACAGTGTCGCCAAAGGTATTGTCGACCAGCATTTGCGCCAGCCGCTCACCCTGCGGGCTGCCGTAGAGGTTGGAAACGTGCATCAGCGTAGCGGCTTGTTGCTGGATCGCACCGATCAGCCCTTCATGCGAATGGCCGAGCAGGTTGACCGCGATGCCGCTCGCAAAATCAAGGTAACGCGTGCCGTCCTCGTCAATCAGGTGGCAATGCTCCCCTCGCACGGGCCGCACGCCGCAACGCGGATAGACGGGCATAAGCGGGGTGATCGACATGGGCAAATTCCTGAATTGAGAAACAACAAGGTCTGAAACACAAATGGCGGCCCCCGAAGAGCCGCCATCTGCAATTGACTAGTCCTGTGCGAACCCGCGGTCAAACCGGGCGGGGCGCAAGGCGTTTTTGGTCAGCCTTCGTGCGGCGAAAGGTTGACGGCCGAGTGCTTGCCCCGTCGGTCAACTTCGAGATCGAACTGATAGCGTTCGCCTTCGTTCAGGGCTGAAAGTCCCGAACGTTCAACCGCACTGATGTGCACGAACGCATCGGGTTGGCCATCATCACGGACGAGGAAGCCGAAGCCCTTCATCGCGTTGAAGAACTTGACCGTGCCGGTCACGCGTTCACCCGTCAGCTCGCGCGAAGGAGCCGCAGGCTTGGCCGCCACGGCAATGACATCGCCAACGACCTGAAGATCCTGAGCGGAAACCTTTCCGCCGCGATCAACGAGGTTGTATTGCAGTTCCTGCCCTTCAGCGAGGCCTTCAAGCCCGGCACGTTCCACAGCGCTGATATGAACGAAAATGTCTTCGCCGCCACCTTCCTGCTGGATGAAGCCAAAGCCTTTCTGGACGTTGAAGAACTTCACGATGCCCTTGCCAGTGCCTACGATCTGGGCTGGCATACGGCTGAAACCGCCGCCGCCTGCACCGCCGCCCGCGCCGCCGCCAGGGCCACCGGGGCCACGCGGCCCACCGCCCGAACGTGGCGCACCGCCGCCTCCACCAAACCTGTCACCGCCGCCACCGAAGCGGTCTCCTCCGAATTCGCGCGGCGGCGAAAAACCATCGCCATTGCCACCAAACGGATCGAAGCTTTCTTCGCCAAAGCCGTCGCGCTTGTCGCGGCCGCGCCGGCGTCCCCTATCGTAACCCATAGATCAGTACGTACCTTGTCACACCGCCCGTCCTCATATGTGCCGGTTACGTGGACAGCGAGCCGCACCGGACACAGGCGCGCCGAGCTTGATACCCGGTGCGCACGTAGGCGCGGTATAGCGCACAAAAAGTCGATTTGCGAACGATTTTACCGGCCTGCGAGGCGGTGTCGCCTCGCGATTGCCACAAGGGCGGTCAAGCTGACTGCACGAACGCTTGTGCGCAGGCGCGTGCTTGGGCATGACACGAGCCGGACACGCACCGGAAAGCAGCAATAGCCATGAGCAATTTTCGCAAATTAACTGAAAATATTATGGTTAGTCAACAACTTGCCCTCTCCGATGTGGCGGCCGCAGCGGAATTGGGAGTCGCGCTGATCATCAATAATCGTCCCGACGGCGAAGACCCGGACGCTCCGCAGGGAGACGATATTGCTGCTGCTACCGCCGCTGCTGGCCTCAATTACGCCGCGATCCCGATCGGCCATTCGGGCTTCAGCGAACCGCAAGTCGATGCAATGGTCGCCGTGCTGGAACAGGCCGAAGGGCCGATTCTTGCCTATTGCAGATCAGGCACGCGATCGACTTTTTTGTGGGCTTTGGCCGAAGCAAAGCAGGGCGGCGATCCTGCAACCATCGCACACACTGCAGCGCAGGCGGGCTATGACGTCAGCCCGATTCGCGCGATGATCGATATGCTCGCCCCGCGCTGAGGTGCTGTGATGGATATTCCCCCACTGCTGCTCCAGACTGCTGGATCGCTGGCCGCGATCCTTGCGCTGGCGGGGCTTGCATGGTGGCTCAAGCTTGGCGGCGCTCCGGTGCTGGTCGGGGACAATGACATTCGCCGGGTGGCAAGTGAAGTTGAGGATGGCTTTGAGCCGCTGGATTGGGCTGTATCGCAGGATCATACCGCCGCACTCGCCCGCGATGCCGAGGGGCGAATCATGCTGATCCGGCTTCACGGCAATCGTTTCGCTGGGCGAATACTTGGCGCCAAAGCTGGCGCACGGGCCGCCGGGGACACGCTGACAGTGGGTTGCGGTGAAACTTGGTTCGGCAAAACCCGCCTCATCATCGCTAATCCAAACCCTTGGGCAGAGGCGATCAACCGGATAAGCGAGCCCTGCCATGCCTGATTTCAACCCCACGCAATACGCCGTGCCGCTATTCGTCATCGCAGTGTTGGTTGAAATGATCTGGGCCAAATTGCGCGCGCCAGAAGCCTACGAACCCAAGGACACGCTGATCAGCCTGTCTTTCGGGCTGGGTTCGACCATCGCTGGCGCGCTGCTGGGCGGGTTCGCGCTCGCTATATTTATCGAAGCCTACCAGTATCGCCTGTTCGATTTCGGCCCGCAGTGGTGGGCGGTATGGTGGGCGTGGCCGGTCTGCTTCGTGCTCGATGATCTCGCCTATTACTGGGTTCACCGCGCCGGACACCGCATCCGCTGGATGTGGGCTGCCCACGTCAACCACCATTCCTCGCAGCACTACAACCTGTCGACCGCGCTGCGACAAAGCTGGACTGGCGCGCTGACCTTTGGTTTTCTGTTCGCGGTGCCACTGGTGTTGCTGGGCTTTCACCCGGCGATGATCGCGATCTGTAGCGGGTTCAACCTGATCTATCAGTTCTGGATCCATACCGAGGCAATCAAGCGGATGCCGCGTTGGTTCGAAGCGGTGATGAACACGCCGAGCCACCACCGCGTCCACCACGCCACAAACCCGCGCTATCTCGACCGCAACTACGCGGGCGTGTTCATCATCTGGGACCGGATGTTCGGCACCTTTGAACCCGAAGTGGATGACGAGGCGATCCGCTATGGCATCGTCAAACAGCTCGGCAGTTTCAACCTGTTGTGGGCGGTGTTCCACGAATGGATCGGGATGCTGTCCGACATCTGGCGCGCGCCGTTGCGGCACAAGCTCAGCTACCTGCTGCGCGAACCCGGCTGGAGCCATGATGGCAGCCGCGAAACATCCGACATGATCCGCAACCGGTGGCGCGCGCGGGTCGCGGCGCAGGGTGCGCCCGTTGCATCTTCAGTTGCGACTCGAAACCCGATTGCGGCGGGCAGCGAACCTGCCTAATCTCCCCTGATAAAGGGAGAGATCATGGAAAGTTTCGATTACATCGTCATTGGCGGTGGCAGCGCGGGCAGTACCGTTGCAGGACGGCTGGCGGTTGATGGCACGCGCCGGGTGTGTCTGATTGAGGCGGGCGGGCGCAACGACAATGTCTGGATCAAGACGCCGGGCTTCATGCCCTTCATCCCCGAAAAATCGAACTACCGCTATGAAACCGTGCCGCAAAAAGGCCTGAACGGGCGCACCGGATATCAGCCGCGCGGGCGGGGCCTGGGCGGATCGTCAGCGATCAATGCGATGGTCTATATCCGCGGGGGCCGCTGGGATTACGACAATTGGGCGGCACAGGGCTGCACCGGCTGGGCCTATGACGATGTGCTGTCATACTTCAAACGCGCAGAAGCGAACGAACGCGGCGGCGATGATTATCACGGCGCGGGCGGGCCGCTGTTCGTGTCTGACCAGACCGCCGCCAACCCGGCAAGCCACGCCTTTGTCGAAGCCGCCGCCGCGCTGCAATTGCGCACCAGTGCCGATTTCAATGGCGAACGGCAGGATGGGTTCGGCCTGTATCAGGTGACGCAGCGCAAGGGCGAACGCTGGTCAGCTGCGCGCGCTTACGTTGAACCGATCCGCGAACAGGGCAATTTCGCGGTGCGCACCGATACGTTGGTTGAAAAGCTGGTGATCGAAGGCGGGCGCGTGACCGGGGTGCAGGTGCGGCGCGGAGGCCAACCCGAAACGCTGCTGGCGCGGCGCGGGGTGGTGCTGTCAGCAGGCGCGTTCAACAGCCCGCAGATCCTGATGCTGTCAGGCATCGGCCCGGCAGATCACCTGAAGGCGCATGGGATCGACGTGGTGCTGGATCGCGCAAGCGTGGGCGGCAACCTGCAGGATCATATCGACTATGTCTCCGGCTGGGAGACAGTCAGCGATGTGCCGATCGGCGGCACTTTGAAGGGCAGCCTGCGGATGGTGGCGGCGATGATCGAGCATCGGCGCAAGCGCACCGGCGTGATGACCACCCCCTATGCTGAAGCCGGCGGTTTCTGGACGGTAATGCCCGATAGCCCCGCGCCCGATGTGCAGTGGCACTTTGTCCCCGCCGTGTTGGAAGATCACGGGCGTGAAAAGGTGAAGGCGCACGGCTTTTCGCTCCACGCCTGCGTGCTGCGCCCCGAAAGCCGGGGAACGGTGCGGTTGGGCAGCGCGGATGCGGCGGCGGCGCCGGTGATTGATCCCAACTTCCTTGATGACGAACGCGATATGGCAACCTTGCGCGCCGGGGTGCGTCTGTCGCACCGCATTGCCGAAGCGCCGCCGTTGCAGGCATTCGGCCCAACTGATCGCCACCCGGTTGATCTGAACGATGACGCCGCGCTCGACGCGCTGATCCGCAGCCGTGCTGACACGGTCTACCACCCGGTCGGCACCTGCCGGATGGGCGCAGACGCCGATGCCGTGGTCGACCCGTCGCTTAGGCTGAACGGGCTGGACGGGCTGTGGGTGGCGGACGCCAGCGTGATGCCCAAGATTGTCAGCGGCAACACCAACGCGCCCAGCATCATGATCGGCGAAAGGTGCGCGGATTTCGTGATGGCAGCTGAAAGAGCGTAGTTTGTTTCGCCCTCAAGCGCCGGGCGCAGCGCGTCTGCGCTGCTTGGCTTTCGCGCCATAAGGCGCGGCGGCCGGTCGGCCTTGCGGTCGCTGCGCGACCGATTCAGTGCACGCCATCTAACGCCCGAACGGCCCAAAGGGCCGCAAGCGCGACCGCGCGCCCGCAGGCGCTCGCGCGGCACGCGCGAAACAGCGCCGAGGACGACCCCGCGGAGGCGGGGTCGCAACACAAACACCAAACAAAAAAAGGCCGGAGGGCTTTCACCGCTCCGGCCATTCAAGTGTGTTCGTTCGCAGGAGGAACGTGGGCTGGCGGGGGGAGAGGAGAGGGAGAGAGCCTCCCCCCGCCAAACTGGTTAAGAAGGTTTAGTTGTAGGCGCGCTCCCCGTGTTCGGAGATGTCGAGGCCATTGACTTCGGCTTCTTCATCGACCCGAAGGCCAATGGTCAGCTTGACAAGGAAGCCCGCGATCAGGGTGCCGATGCCCGCCCAGGCGATCGTCACAAGGACGCTGAAAACCTGGATGCCGAGCTGCACACCAAGCGCGGTCGAACCATCGCCGGGGCCGCCGAGGAACGGCTGGTACACCACCGCCGTGCCAATCGCGCCGACGATGCCGCCAATCCCGTGGATGCCGAAAGCATCAAGCGAATCGTCGTATCCAAACTTGGCCTTCACCTTGGCAACGAAGACATAGCAGACTGCCGAGGCAACAATGCCGAGCAGGATCGCACCAAACGGGCCAGAGTTACCCGCCGCCGGAGTGACCGCCACAAGCCCGGCAATCACACCCGAACAAAAGCCCAGCGCGGAACCCTTGTGACCCGCAGCGCGCTCAATCACCATCCAGGTCAGCGCGCCCGCTGCGGTGGCAACGAAGGTGTTGATCATGGCGAGCCCCGCCGACCCATCAGCCTCAAGCGCCGACCCTGCGTTGAACCCGAACCAGCCCACCCACAGCAGGCCGGTGCCGATCATCGTCATCACCAGGCTGTGCGGCGGCATTGGTTCCGACGGATAGCCGCGACGCTTGCCCAGCAGATAGGCGAGCACCAGACCCGAAATCCCTGCGTTGATGTGCACCACGGTGCCGCCCGCGAAATCGAGCGCGCCGTCTTCGAACATCAGCCCGCCGCCTGCCCACACCATGTGCGCGATCGGGAAATAAACGATCGTCAGCCAGATCGGCACGAAGGCCATCACCGCGCTGAACTTCATCCGCTCCGCCGTCGCGCCAAGGATCAGCGCAGCGGTGATCGCGGCAAAGGTCATCTGGAAACTGATGAAGACATATTTACTGATGACTTCATCGGTGAAAGTCGCCGCCGTGCTGCTGGCGTCAGTGCCGGACAGGAAATAGCTCCCCCCGCTGATAAACAGGCCCAGCGTGCCTTCGTAAACCGTATCGCCAAACGCTAGGCTGTAACCCCACATCACCCAGATCAGCATGGCGAGACAGGCAGTCGCGCCGATTTGCGTCATGGTCGACAGCATGTTCTTCGACCGTGTGAGCCCGCCGTAGAACAGCGCGAGGCCCGGCAGGATCATCAGCAGCACGAGGATGGTCGCGGTCATCATCCAGGCATTATTGCCCGGATTGGGAACGGCAGGCGCGGCTTCGGCAGCGACTGCGGCGGCCTCCGCCACCGGAGCGGCAAGCGCCGGTGCGGCCAGCACGACCGCACCGGTCAGCAACGCCGCCAAATTGAGGAAAATACGCTTCATCGCTTGGTCCCTTTACAGCGCGGTTTCACCGGTTTCGCCGGTGCGGATGCGGGTGACGGAGGCGAGATCGAACACAAAGATCTTGCCGTCGCCGATTGCGCCGGTGTTGGCGGTTTGCTGGATGGTTTCGACCACCTGCGCGGCGATATCGTCGCTCGCAGCGATCTCGAGCTTCACTTTGGGAAGCATGTTGGTGGAATATTCGGCCCCGCGGTAGATTTCGGTCTGGCCCTTCTGGCGACCAAACCCCTTGACCTCGGTCACGGTCATTCCGGCGATACCAATCCCGCCCAGCGCCTCACGAACGCTGTCGAGCTTGAATGGTTTGATGATGGCGATGATGAACTTCATCTGTGGCCCCTGTTGCACCGGATCGTTCCGGCCAATCAGGACACAGCAACAAGCGTGCCATATTCATGCAACGCGCCCGGCGCCGCAGATTCAGCGGGCTTCTTCGCACCTGCGGAAGAATACGTGCCTAACTTTTAATCGTGTGATTATTTATTAGGCAGAAATTGCGGTTCAATCACAAAAAATCGCACAAAGTGGCAATGAACCGGTCAAACTGATCGTGGTGCAGCCAGTGCCCCGCCTTTTCAAACTCGATCACTTCGGCGGTTTTGAAATGCGCGATGCGTCCATCCTTCACCGGGTTGGAGGCCCAACTGTCAGCGCCATAAAGCAGCAGCGTCGGGCAGGTGATCGCGGCCCACAGCGCCTCGACAAACTCGTCGCCGATTTCCTCGACCGGCCAGACGTTCAGGTGCGGGTCGAACTTCCAGCTATAGGTGCCGTCCTCGTTGCGGTTGACCCCGTGGACGGTCAGATGCCGCGCCTGTTCCTCGGTGAGGTAGGCGTTTTCTTCGATCATGCGGGCAAATGCGGCTTCGATGCTGTCATATTTGCGCGGGGATCGCCCGGCGGCTTTCCGCTTTTTCTCGATCCATTCGGCGAGCCGTTCGGGATAGGGCACGGCGCGCTGCTTGGCGCGCATTTCGGGTGACGGGCCCAACCCTTCGATCGCCACCAGCTTGCTCACCATGTCGGGGAAGGCGCCAGCGTAGCGCAGCGCGACATTCCCGCCCATCGAATGCGCCACCATCCGCACCGGGCCGACACCCAGCTGATGGATCAACTGCGCCAGATCATAGACCATGTCGGCCGCCGAATAGACCCCGTCGGACACCCAATCGCTATCGCCGTGCCCGCGGTGATCCATCGCGATGACGTGGTAATCTTCGCGCAGCGCCTCGGCGGTCCAGTCCCACGAGCGGGCATGATCGCGCCCGCCGTGCACCAGCACCAGCGGCGGCTTTCCGCGCCCTCCCCAATCGAGGTAATTGAGGCGAAGGCGCTGCGAGATGAAGGTCTGTGAGGTGGGGCCGGTGTGATGCATGGTGTCTGCCATGCCCCGAACCCCGCGCTCTCGCAAGACTACCGTTCCTTGGTTGCCGAAAACGTCAGTTCCGGGTTCTTCTCGACCTGATAGTTCACGTCCCACGGGCTTTTGGCCATGAACACGTAATCGCCATCGCGATCGCGCGCGAGGTTGGCGCGGTTGAAGCCCGCGAATGCCTCGATCAGGCCTGCATCGCCCTTGATCCAGCGCGCGGTGGCGAAGGGCGAAGGTTCAAGCACGGCTTCGACCTTGTATTCGGCCTCCAGCCGCGAAATCAGCACTTCCAATTGCAACTGCCCGACCACGCCGACAATGTGCTGCGATCCGATGTCGGGGTGAAACACCTGGATCACGCCTTCTTCGGAAAGATCGTCCAGCGCTTTGCGCAACTGCTTGGTCTTGGTCGGATCGCGCAATTGCACCCGGCGCAGGATTTCGGGCGCGAAATTGGGCAGGCCGGTGAAGCGCACCTGATTGCGTTCGGACAAGGTATCGCCCACCCGCAAGGTGCCGTGGTTGGGGATGCCGATGATGTCGCCCGCCTCGGCCGTGTCGGCAATCTCGCGGTCCTGCGCGAAGAACAGGATCGGCGAATGCACCGCAATCGGCTTGCCCAGCCCTGAAGGGGTCAACTTCATCCCGCGTTTGAAGGTGCCCGAAACCTGCCGCATGAAGGCGATACGGTCGCGGTGGTTGGGGTCCATATTGGCCTGCACCTTGAAGATGAAGCCGGTTACCTCATCACGGTCA
>JAHJSJ010000339.1 GCA_018830415.1 Alphaproteobacteria bacterium
CCTTTAAGCCTGCATGGCTTTGGCAAGCGAGTTGAGACGGGTGCGGATCGAGGCATCAATGCGCTGCGAACCGATGGTGACGACAAGCCCGCCAAGCAGATCGGGATCAACCGAGGCGGACAGCATGACAGTGCGCCCTTCGCGCGCCGTCAGCCGGGTTTTCAATGCGGCGATCTGATCATCGCCGAGCGGGTGTGCGCTGGTGACGGTGGCGGTCACTTCGCCGCGCTGGGCAGCGGCAATCGCCTTGAACGCAGCAATGATCGCGGGCAGTTTTGCCAGACGGCGGTTGCCGGCCAGCACGCCAAGAAAATTGGTGGTCAGCGCCGAAAGTTTCAGCTTTTTCGCCACCGCCGCCATCGCCTTGCCCTGCACATCGCGGGCGAGTTGGGGATTGGTGGTCAGCGCCGCCAGATCACCCGAATCGGCAAGCGCAGCGCCCAGCGTTTCGAGATCGCTCTCGACCGCAGTGACTTTGCCGCTTTCGCTGGCGAGATCGAACAGGGCCGAGGCATAGCGTCCGGCCAGACTAGCCTTGATACCGGCGGAAATATCCACGCGCTTGCAATCCTCTTGGAAGCTTCGAAGGGGTAATGCTTGGGCCTTGGGAATGGGGAAAGCGCAAGGCCCCCCGCAAGGTTGGCGCGCGCCTAGCAATTGATTCCCGCTGGTGCAAGGCGGCTTTCGCGCTTTTGCGGCGGCAGGGCGCTGGCGGCCTAGCCGCCCCAGACCTTCTTCAAACGTGCATCGCGGCCGCAGCTCCGGCGATAAAAATTGTAACGCACCGGATTCTTCGCGGCGAAGTCCTGATGATAGCTTTCCGCAGGATAGAAGGCGCGTTTGGCGATGATCCGCGTGGCCACGGGCTTTCCGAAGCGCCTTTCAACCTCGGCCTTCGAGGCTTCGGCGAGCTTTCGCTGCGCCGGATTGACCGCGAAAATCGCGGAACGGTACGATTCGCCCTTGTCGCAGAACTGGCCGGCGGGGTCGAACGGGTCCACATTTTTCCAGAACGCGTCGAGCAGCTGCGAATACCTGATCCTGGCAGGATCGTAGATGATGCGCACCGCCTCGTAATGCCCGGTGCCACCGGCGCTGACCTGTTCGTAGCTTGGACCACGGGTGGTTCCACCGGTATAGCCCGATACCACCTCGATCACGCCAGGCACCGCTTCCATGTCATGCTCGGCGCACCAGAAGCAGCCCATCGCGAAATAGGCTTCGGCGCGCGTAGGCGGCGCTTCGGGGGCCTGAGCGGACGCTGAAAGAAACACCGCGGCTGCGATTGCGAGGATTAATCTCATGACTGCTTGGCCTTGCCTGCGGTGGGCACGAAATCGAGCGCGTCGCCGTTGATGCAATGACGTTTGCCGGTGGGCCTTGGTCCGTCGTCGAAGACATGCCCGAGGTGGCCGCCGCAGCGGCGGCAATGGACTTCGGTGCGGGTCATGAAGAAACCCTTGTCGATGCTGGTGGCGACATTGCCCTTGATCGCGCGGACGAAGCTGGGCCAGCCGGTCCCGCTGTCGAACTTGTCGGATGAACGGTAGACCGGCAGAGCGCAGCCCGCGCAGGCATAGTTGCCAGCGCGCTTTTCGTTGAGCAGCGGGCTGGTGAACGCCCGTTCGGTGCCCTGCTCGCGAAGGATGTGATACTGCCGCGCGGTGAGCCTGCGCTGCCATTCGACATCGCTGTGGGCGACTTCGAACCTGGACGGCGGCCTGGCACCTGCCGAAGGCGCATGCACGGCCAGTCCGGCGAACATTCCGGCACCGGCGATAATGAAATTGCGTCGGTTCATCGTTTCCACCTCGCTGCGTAATACGGCGGCGCGCGTCGATCGGTTACAGATGTGCTATTGCTGCCCCGATCCCCCGGCCCTCGCTTTCGCCGTGCAGCTATAGACCAGCCGTTCATTGGGCCGATCCGGCAGCAGCGCGATCAGCGCGGATTGCTGTTCGCCCAGGGTTCGCGCGGCATCACTCACCCCGCAGGCGGGCGGCGTATAGGCTGCGCGGGCCTCGCGCGCGGCGGCCAGCGCGGTTTGTCCGAGCAGATAACGATCTGTGCGGAAGGTGCGGGTGGCCGGATCATAATAATTGACCGCGACCGCTGCATCATCCTGCGCCGCGAACACACGCGCCCAATCGCCGCCTGCGCCCAGCCCGTATTGCGTGCGGCCATTGACGCAGCCATCGGCCGACCATTCGAGCGCGACATCATCGGTGCGGGCGGCCATCACCCGGCTGCGTTCGGGCACCAGCGTGCAGATCAACGCGCCTTCCGCCGCCAGCGACGGGTTGGCGGAGGCGGCTGCGTCCGGGGTATCGTCGCCCCGGGCAGCGGCGAGCGCGGCTTCTACCCGGTCTTCGATTTCGTTGAGACCGGGGCGGGTGATCCACAGCAATGCGGCGGTAATCAGCGCAGCCCCTGCCAGCCCTGCGGCGATCCCGGCGTGTTTGCGCCGCGCCACGTTGCCGCGCCACATCGCCGCCGCATAGCCAGCGCCAACCGCGCCAAGCAGCGCGACCAGCGCCATCGCCATCGCGTTTTCGCGCGCGGCGAGCACCTCCATCTGCGCGGTCAGGCGGGCGGTTTCGCGCAATTCGCGCAAGGCTTCGGTCTGGCTCGCCAGCCGTTCGCGCGCCTGCGCCTGCTGCGCCTCCATGCGCTGGCGCTCGGCGGCATTCAGATCGTCGATTGACCGGCAGGGCAGCGCGTTGGTGATCGGCTCGACCCCGTTATCCCGCAAAAACGGCAATAATTCGCGCAGGCTCACCGCGAAGTAGAACTCCGCATCGCCGCTCATCGAATCGGCGCTGAAGGAATTGACCCCGATCACCCGCCCGCACGGATCGAGCAGCGGCCCGCCCGAATTGCCGCGCGCAATCGGCGCGGTGTGGAGGATAGTGTCGAACTGGCGCGAAGGGCGCTCCCCCGACACGAACCCGCGCGATTTGACCGGCGGCTGGGCGCGGAAGATGTCGGCCATGCTCAGCCCCTGGGCCAGATCGACATTCATCGGATAGCCGACCGCCGACACCTCGCCCAGATTGCCGCTGACCCCGCCCGCCAGCGCGAGTGGGGGCAGCTTCAATCCGCTGCTGGCAATCTCCAGCAGCGCCAGATCATTGCGCGGGGATACCGCCACCACGCGGGCAAATGCGCCGCCTGCGCCCTCGGACGGCACGATCCCGATGCGCAAGGTATCATCCAGCAACGCCTCGCTGACGACGTGCGCGTTGGTGACGATCTGTGTGGCGCTGACGGCAAAGCCGCTACCGTGGCTGACCGGCGCAGGCTCGCCCCCGCCCTCCCCGATCACCACCACCCGCACCACCCCGCGCGCAGCGGCATCGACATCGCCGGGATCGGCGGCGGCGGGGCCTGCAAAGGCGATCAGTAACAAGGCGAGGGCGCGAAGAAGGCGGGTCATGGCGCGGCTTATAGCCGGATTTTCGGCGCGCGCGACATTGAACGCAAACACCGGGGGTGCAGGCGCACTTATGAGCCGGTATTGTGCTGGCAACAGATGGAGACAACATGATGGGCTATGTGATCGAGGGTCTCGACCCGGAAAACTACACCGCATTGTTCGAGCTGGACGATGCCGAACTCGCGCAGCGCGGAGCGGTGCGCATGACGGTCGATACCCATCCCGGCTTCCCGTGCCGGGTGACGCTTGAGGATGCTACACCGGGCGAGACCGTGCTGCTGCTCAACCACGCCAGTCGCACCGACGCCGGGCCCTATCGTACGGCCCACGCGATTTATGTGCGCGAAGGTGCGGCGGCAGCTGCGCGTTATGTCAACGCGGTGCCGCCGGTATTCGGCCCGCGCGTGCTCTCCTTGCGCGGGTTCGATGCGGGCGGCATGATGGTTTCTGCGATGCTCGCTCAACCGGGTGCTGCGGATGCGGGATTGCAGCAGATGTTCGCCCGACCCGAGATTATCGAGGTCGATGTGCACAACGCAAGTCGCGGCTGCTTTGCCGGAAGAGCGCGGCGCTGGGAGAATGTTTCACGTGAAACATTGTGAGAACATCACGGATGAAGACCGCTGGCGAATCGCGCTCGCCAAAGACCGGCGGTTTGACGGCGCGTTTGTGACCGGCGTGCATTCGACCGGGATTTATTGCCGCCCATCGTGCCCGGCGCGCGCGCCTTTGCGCAAGAATGTGCGGTTTTACGCGACGCCAGCGGATGCCGTGGCCGTGGGTCTAAGACCCTGTAAACGCTGCTCTCCTGATACCCAAAGCGCCGAGGAGGCCTGCGTGCTGGCCGCCATCGCCGCGATTCGAGCCAGCCTTGATCAAGGGCGCGGGCCGATGACGCTGGACGCGCTGGCCGACCTGACCGGATATGCCCCCACCCACTTCCAGCGCCTGTTCAAACGCACCGTCGGCCTGTCACCCGCCGCCTATGCCAAGGCATTGCGCGAAGAACGGGTGCGCGGCGCGCTGTCCGAGGGATTGGGGGTAACCAAAGCGCTATCTAGCGCGGGCTACAAAGGCCCAAAACAGTTCTACGCAGAGACGAAAGGCAGACTGGGCATGGCGCCGAATGACTGGAGCAAAGGCGGCGCGGGCAAGCGCGTGCATTGGGCGGTTTTGCCGACGACGCTGGGGCCGATGCTGGTCTCCGCGACCGAAAAGGGCGTGTGCTGTCTGGCGTTCGGAGAGGACGAAGGGGAGTTGCGGGCGCGCTTTCCGAAGGCGGAACTGGTGCCAGCGGGCGAGGATTTCCGCGCGTTGTTTGCGCAGGTGCTGGAGGCGGTCGAACAGCCGGGGCCGGGCAGCGCCGCGATCCCGCTCGACGTGAAAGGCACCGCCTTCCAGCAGCGCGTCTGGGAAGAGTTGCGCCGCATCCCGCATGGCGAAACGCGTTCCTACGGCGAGTTGGCCGCCGCGCTCGGCAACCCCAAAGCGAGCCGCGCGGTCGGCGGCGCGAATGGCGCCAATCATGTGGCGGTGCTGATCCCCTGCCACCGCGTGATCGCGGCGGACGGGTCGCTGGGGGGCTATGCCTATGGGCTTGAGATCAAGGCCGAGTTGCTGCGGCGCGAGGGAGTTTGAGGGGCGCCCCTGTCTTTGGGGCGACGGGGTAGCGGAAGCGGTGCCCTTCATGCCCTCGTCTTTGCGAGCGGAGCGAAGCAATCCAGAGCGGCGCGCGAAAAGCTCTGGATTGCCGCGTCGCCTCCGGCTCCTCGCAATGACGAGGTGGTGCCCCCTCAATCCAGTTTCGGCGGCATCCCCGGTTCGCACTTGGCCATCGCGGCCTGATAGGCGGGCCGCGCGCCGATGCGCTTAAGATAGGCTTGCAGGTTCGGCATCCCGTCAATGCTTGTCCCGCTCATCGCGCGCGACGTGGTGAGCTGAAACCCCATCATGATGTCAGCCGTGGTCAGCTGGCTCCCACCGAAATACTCGGCCTCGCCCAGCCGCTTTTCCACGATCGCCCAGCCTTTCGCCACGCGGTCGGCGACGAATGCGGGCAGTTCCTTTGCGCCCATGAACTGCGCCACCAGCGCCATCATGCCGTTGGTCATGAAGGTCGCGTTGGCCCAGTGGTAATAGAACAGATGGTCGGCAAAGCCGGGGTGATCCGCGCCCGGCACCAGAGCCGTATCGGGCGCATATTTGGCCACGATATAGTCGATGATCGCGCCGCTTTCGCCCAGCACCAAATCGTCATCGGTGATCACCGGCGCAATCCCCATCGGGTGCAGCGCCTTGTATTCATCGGGCGCGAGACGGTTGTCGGCGCGGCGGTTGTAAAGCTTCAGATCGTATTCCAGCCCCAGCTCCTCGGCCAGCCAGACGATGCGTTCGGATTGCGACAGGCGCAGGTGGTGGATGGTCAGCATGAGGCGGCCTTTCTGGTTGTTGGTTGTGCGCCCGGCCTTTGCGTGCAGGCACCGCAGAGTCGAGCAAATTGTCGGGGGCTGCACGATAATCGCTCCGCCCGGCCGCGCTTCGCGATCACGGCCTAAACAAAACTGTAGGGATCAATATCCACCCCGACCCGCACCCCAGGCGGGAATGGCACCGCCGCGATCCAGTCGCGCAGGACAGCTTGCAGATTGGCGCTGCGCCGCGCGTTGACCAGAAAGCGATACCGATAACGCCCGCGCAGCAAGGCCAGCGGGGCGGGCGCGGGGCCAAGGATCTGCACATCGGCCAGCCGGGGCCGTGCATCGCCCAATCGCGCCGCTGCTGCGCGCGCCTCCCGCTCGTCCTCGGATGACAGGATGATCGCCGCCCAGCGCCCGAACGGCGGCGCGCCCGCATCGCGGCGGGCGGCGGTTTCGGCGGCGTAGAACCCGTCACGATCCCCTTCGGCCAGCGCGGCGATCACCGGGGCATCGGGGTGGCGGGTCTGGATCATCACTTCGCCCGGTTTCGCCCCGCGCCCGGCCCGGCCCGCGACCTGGGCAATCTGGCTGTAGGTGCGCTCGCCCGCGCGCAGGTCGCCGCCTTCAAGCCCCAGATCAGCATCGACCACCCCGACCAGCGTGAGTTCGGGGAAATGAAAGCCCTTGGTCACCAATTGCGTGCCGATGATGATGTCGATCGCGCGGCCTTCTGCCATCGCAATGAACTCGGCGGCGCGTTCGGGCGTGTTGAGCGTGTCCGATGTGGCAAGCGCGATGCGGGCATCAGGAAACAGGTCGCGCACCTCGTCCGCGATCCGTTCAACCCCCGGCCCGCAGGCGACCAGACAATCGGTTTCGCCGCATTCGGGGCAGGCATCGGGCACCCGTGTTTCAAACCCGCAATGGTGGCAGGCCAGCCGCGCCGACAGGCGGTGTTCGACCAGCCAGGCGCTGCACGATGGGCATTTGAACCGGTGCCCGCAATTGCGGCACAAGGTCAGCGGGGCATAGCCACGGCGGTTGAGGAACAGCAGCGATTGTTCGCCCTTTTCCAGCCGCTCGCGCAGGCCATCGATCAGCGGCCCGGCGAGCCAGCGCCCGCTGCCCGGCTTTTCCTCGATGAGGTTGATGAGCCGCACTTTCGGCAGGCTCGCTCCGCCGAACCGGGCGGGCAGTTCAAGCCGTTCATAGACCCCGATATCCGCCATATGCAGGCTTTCCAGCGCGGGCGTGGCGCTTGCCAGCACCACCGGCACGCCTTCAAACCGGGCGCGCATCACCGATACGTCGCGGGCGTTGTAACGCACCCCGTCATCCTGCTTGAAACTGATTTCATGCGCTTCATCGACCACGATCAGGCCAAGGCGGGCATAGGGCAGGAACAGCGCCGAACGCGCGCCGACCACCACCTGCGCCCCCCCGTTTTCTGGGCCGTCCGCAATCGCCCGCCATGCGCGCCTGCGCTCGGTCGATTTGAGCGAGGAGTGCCACAGCACTGGGGCCGCGCCAAAGCGGGCGGTAAAGCGCGCGAGGAAGTTTTCGGTGAGGGCGATTTCGGGGAGCAGCACCAGCACCTGACGCCCCATGCGGATCGCCTCTGCCACGGGTTCGAAATAGGTTTCGGTCTTGCCCGAACCTGTCACCCCGTCGAGCAGGAAGGGGGCAAAATCCTGCGCCTGCACCGCATCGGTCAGCCGCGCGGCGACTTGGGCCTGAATGGGGGAGAGATCGGGTTGATGATGATCGGGATCGGCGGGCGGGTAAGGCCGGTCGATGGCGACCGTCACCGGCTCGATCAGTCCGGCGTTCGCCATGCCGCGCAAAACCCCTTCCGATACGCCCGCAATCGCCGCCAGCTCGCGCATCGTTCCCTGTTCGCCGCCGAGTTTCTCCAGTGCGGTCTTGCGCTGCGCGGTCAGGCGTCCGGAGCCTTCCGCGCCCGTCAACCGGTATTCGGTCATCGTCGCCGGGCCGCCCAATGCCCCCCCGCTTGCCAGCGCCATGCGCGCCACGCTGGCGAGCGGGGCGCAATAATAATCCGCCGTCCATTCGATCAGCCGCCGTAGCGGGGCGGGCAGGGTAGGGACGGGCACCACTTCGAGGATCGGGCGCAGCCGCTCAAAGGCGATTTCATCCCCCGGCAAGCGCCCTTCGTCCCACACGATCCCCATCACCTTGCGCGGCCCCAAGGGCGCGATCACCACGCTGCCGGCAGGCGCGTCCATCCCATCAGCCAGCCCGTAATCAAGCGGGCCGAGCGCGGCGTTGAGGATCAGCAGGCGGACAC
This sequence comes from Alphaproteobacteria bacterium, assembly GCA_018830415.1. GTDB lineage: Bacteria > Pseudomonadota > Alphaproteobacteria > Sphingomonadales > Sphingomonadaceae > Erythrobacter. The sequence goes on from JAHJSJ010000339.1 coordinate 8,162, forward strand.
GGTTCATGATAGCGCCATATGGGCGGGGGCAAAGGACAAGGGCAAGCTGGGAGAACCGGAAATATGTCTGTAATCGTGAACCTGACCCCGACCCGTCGTTCGTTGCTGGCGGGCGCCGCTGGCGCGGGCGCGCTGTTGCTGATGCCGGGATGCGCCAGCACGGGCGGCGGGTTCAGCATGGAGGAGGCTGTGCGGCGGATGCTGCTGCTGGCGTCCGAAAACGCCTTTGCGCGCCTGACCGCGCCGGGCGGGTTCTGGGACGAGCAGGTGGCGCGCATCGGGTTGAACCAGTTGATGGGCACGCGCGGCGATGTGCTGTCGCGCATCCTCACTTCGTCGCTGGTCAAGGATCGACTGGAGGAACGCTTTGCTGATTTTGCCATCGAAGCCAGCTTCCGCGCTGCGCCGGTGGTGACCGATGCGGTGCGGGTGATCGGGTTTGAAAACGCGATTGATCTGGTGCGCGGCGGGCCAACCGCGGCGAGCACCTTCCTGCGCGCGGAAATGGGCAGCGCGCTGATCGATGCGATGGTGCCCGAATTGGGCGAAGCGATCCGGCTGAGCAATGATCCCCTGATCGGCCAAGCCATCGGCGCGCTGACCGGGGTTAATCCCGGCGATGTCGCCAGCCGTATCGGGCGCGAGGTCGATAATGCAGTGTGGGGCGAAATCGCGCGCGAGGAAGCCGCGATCCGTGCCAACCCGCAGGCCACCCGCGATCCGTTGCTGATCGGGGTGTTCGGGCTGGGTAGCCGGATTTGATCGCGGAGCCAGCCGCGACCAAATCCGTTTAGAGCGTTTTCAAGCCGGGTGGAATCACCCGGCGACCCGGAAAACGCGGCAAACCAGATAGATAGAGCGGTTGATCCGATGCAATCGGATCGCAAACCGCTCTAGCCAATCATCAGAACGTGAATTCGATCTCGATCAGCGGCGCGTGGCTGACAGTGTCGGGCCGGTTGTCGCGGATGTTCTGGGCGCGCAGATATTTGAGCCCCAGCGTCAGGTTGTCGTTGACGTCATAGGTAAATCCGACGCGGGTTTCGACGCCATTGATCCCGGTGCTGCCGGTGACGCTGGTCGCGCGCAGGGTCCAGAACAATTCGCCATCGACCGACGCGGTGATCGGCGAATCATCGCCCAGCGGCACGCGCAGGCCGAGGCGCGGACGCACTCGCAGACCCATGCGGCCACCATTGCCTTCGACAAAGCGTTCTTCGAGCCGCAGGCGGGTGCGCAAGACGCCGTGCTTTGTGCCAAGCTGTTGGATCGTGCGGATTTCATCAGCACCTTCATCATTGATGCGCTCCTCGATCGAGCCCGACAGGGTGACGTTCTTGGCGACCTTCTGGTGGACCCAGCCGCGGAAATAATAGGTGTCTTCGCGGTTATTGCCCTGATCGCGGAACCGCTGTGCGGTCTGCAACTCGACCGAGGTGTCGTCATCGAGCTTGGTCGAGACCGACGGGCCGAACCAAAGTTCAAAATCATCATCGCTCGCCAAGGCAGGCTGCGCAAGGGTGAAGGCAGGGCCGGTAAGGGCGAATGCAAGTGTTTTGAGCTTCATGGTTGGTCTTTCACCAGTGAGAATATGAAACTAAGATTGCAAGAAAGCTGCCCTAATATGACCAAGTTATTGCACTCAAATGGCAGCAGCGTTACGATTGTGTGACAGTCCACAGTTTGGATGATCGACCGCACCTGTGGGCTGGGGAGGGCAATTGCGCCCATTTCCTTTCGCGCGTCTGGCAGCGCTTTGCGCGCTGTGCCAATCAGCTTTCACCGATTCGTCACCAGAAAGTGCAGGAGCCACGCGAGCATGAAATTCTTTGTCGACACTGCCGAGATCGAACCGATCCGTGAACTGGCTGCCACTGGCCTGCTGGACGGCGTCACCACCAACCCTTCGTTGATCGCCAAATCGGGCCGCGATTTCATGGAGGTTACGCGCGAGATTTGCGGGATCGTTGATGGCCCGGTCAGCGCCGAAGTGGTCGCATTGGACCACGCGACGATGATGAAAGAGGCCGAGGTGCTGCGCAAGATCGCCGACAATGTCTGCATCAAGGTGCCACTGACGGTGGACGGGCTGAAAACCTGCAAGGCGCTGACGGGCGAAGGCACGATGGTCAATGTGACGCTGTGTTTCTCGGCCAATCAGGCGTTGCTGGCCGCCAAGGCGGGGGCGAGCTTTATCTCGCCCTTCGTCGGGCGGCATGACGACAACGGCTTTGACGGGATGGACCTGATCGAGGACATCCGCCTGATCTACGACAATTACAACTTCGCCACCGAAATTCTTGTCGCATCGGTTCGCCACGTCACCCACGTCTTGCAGGCCGCCAAGATTGGCGCGGACGTGATGACCGCGCCGCCCAAGGTGATCCATGACCTGTTCAAACACGTGCTGACCGACAAGGGCATCGAAGGCTTTCTGGCCGATTGGGCCAAGACCGGGCAGAGCATTTTGTGAGTATCCTCCCCGGAACGGGGAGGGGGACCATCCGAAGGATGGTGGAGGGGAGCCCCCTTAAAGCGCGGCGCGAGAGGCGAGTCCCCTCCGTCAACCGCTTGCAGCGGTTGCCACCTCCCCTTACCGGGGAGGAATAATGGCAGACCAATCCCCGCTCGATCTGTTCAAACAGGCGCTGACCGGCGCGAGCCGCGCGATTGCGCGCGATCCGGAGGTTGAGGTCGCATGGAGCGCCGACGTGCCCGGCGCTGCGGGCAACCGTTTCCGGGTGCCGTTGCCGGGGCGCGATTTGCCAGCCGATCAAGTGACCGAGGCGCGCGGGTTTGCCGATTCCTTTGCATTGAAGCTGCGCCACCACGATGCGGGACTGCACGCGAAATCGGCCCCGCCCGAACCCATCGCCCGTGCCTGTTACGACGCAATCGAGCAGGTGCGATACGAGGCGCTGGGGGCGAACCGTTTCGGCGGCATCCGCGCCAATCTTGATGCCGCAACCGAATTGCGCACCGCGTCAGACAAGATCGTGCGCGCGCAGAATTCGTCCGAAGTGCCGCTCCAAACCGCGCTGGCGCTGCTGGTGCGTGAAGCGCTGACGGGGGAAGCGGTGCCGGAAAAGGCGCGCGGCGGGCTGGAATTGGTGCGCGCATTCCTTGAGGAGAAAGTCGGCAAGGATTTCGGCGCGCTGGCGGAAAAACTCTCCGATCAGGAAGCGTTCCAAAAGCTCGCGCTCGATATGCTGCGCGAACTCGATCTGACCCAGCCGAGCGACGCCCCCGACCAAAGCGATTCCGACGACGCTGACGATGATGACGGCCCCGACGACAACGAGGGCGAGGACGAAAATCAGGGCGAGGGCGATCCGCAATCCGCCGAAATGGCGGGCGACATGGCCGAGGGCGAGGGCGAGGGCGACGAATCCGCGCAGGCCGAAGCCGATGGCGACATGGCCGAAGGCGAACCGGGCGAGGACGGCGATGGCTCCGAAGCGCCGGTGCGCCCCAATCGCCCGCACGGCGACATCCCTGCCAGCGTCGATTACAAGGCCTTCACCACCCGTTTCGACGAGGAAATCGCCGCGCCCGATCTGTGCGATGCGGAGGAACTCGACCGGCTGCGGGCCTATCTCGATAGCCAGCTGACGGGCCTTCAGGGCGTGGTGACGCGGCTCGCCAACCGCTTGCAACGCCGCTTGATGGCGCAGCAGAACCGCAGCTGGGATTTCGACATGGAGGAAGGCGTGCTCGATGCAGCGCGCCTCGCCCGCGTGGTCATCTCGCCCGGCACGGCGCTGAGTTACAAGGTTGAACGCGATGTCGAATTCAAGGACACCATCGTCACCCTGTTGATCGACAATTCGGGATCGATGCGGGGCCGCCCGATCAGCATTGCCGCGATCAGCGCCGATATTCTGGCGCGCACGCTGGAACGTTGCGGGGTGAAAACCGAAATCCTCGGCTTCACCACCCGCGCGTGGAAGGGCGGGCAAAGCCGCGAGGCGTGGCTGGCTGATGGCAAGCCGCAGAACCCGGGGCGTCTGAACGATCTGCGCCACATCATTTACAAACAGGCCGACGAACCGTGGCGCCGCGCGCGCCGCAATCTCGGCCTGATGATGCGCGAGGGGTTGCTGAAAGAGAACATCGACGGCGAGGCGCTGATCTGGGCGCATAGCCGCCTGCTCTACCGCCCCGAAGAACGCCGCATCCTGATGGTGATCAGCGACGGCGCGCCGGTGGACGATTCGACGCTGAGCGTGAACTCGGCGGGGTATCTCGAAGCGCACCTGCGTTCTGTGATCGAATGGATCGAGAAGGTGTCCCCGGTGCAATTGGTCGCCATCGGGATCGGCCACGATGTGACGAGATACTACCGCCGCGCGGTGACGATCATGGACGTGGAACAACTCGGCGGCACGATCATGGAACAACTCGCCGAACTGTTCGAGGACGAGAAGGGCGTGAAGGGGCGGCGGTGAGCGATCGGGCTGTCGATGTTCGCTTGCTCGGGCCGGGCGATACCGAGCTGGTGCTGTCCGCGTCACACCTCTTCGATGCCGCACCCTTGCCCGATCAGACGACTGCGATGCTCTACAGCGAGCGGGACTTTCTCTGGTTCGCATTGGCGCAAGGCCGCCCCGTTGGGTTTGCCAGCGCCACCATGGTTCTGCATCCTGACCAGCGCCCCGTGCTGTTCCTGAACGAGATCGCGGTGGACGACGTGGCGCAACGCCGCGGGATCGGAACCAGGCTCATGCAGGCGGTCTTCGACCTCGCGCGCTCCCGGGGGTGGGCTTCGACCTGGGTGCTTGCCGAGAACGATGACGAGACCGCGAAGTCGTTTTACCGCTCACTCTCGCCAGCGACCGCGCAGCCTAGTGTCATGTTTGAATGGGAAGAATCATGAACGTCACCGAAGCCGTCACCACCCGCCGTTCCGTCCGTCAGTTTCTCGAAAAGCCGGTGCCGCTCGACGTCATCACCCGCGTGATGGACAAGGCGCGCTGGGCCGCATCGGGGTGCAATTACCAGCCGTGGCAGGCCAGCATCGTCACCGGCCAGCCGCTGCGCGACCTGCAGGCGAAGATCGCCGCCTCCCCCCCGCAGGCCGCCGAGTATGACTGGACCGCGCCGGGCAAGGAAGACGCCTACACCGCGCGGCTCCATGCCGTCTCCGCCGGCATGTTCGGCGCCATGGGCATCGCGCGCGAGGACGGGGCGGGGCGCATGGCGGCGATGATGAAGAACACCGTCAGCTTTGGTGCGCCCGCCGTGATGTTCGTCTATTTCCCGCGCCTGATGAAGGAACCGCAGTGGTCGGATACGGGCATGTGGCTGCAAACGGTCGCGCTGCTGCTGCGCGAGGAAGGGCTGGATAGCTGTTTTCAGGAATATATGGCGCTTTATGCCAATGTGATCCGCGACTTCCTCGGCCTCGATCACGAACGCTATATGCTGTTCTGCGGCATGGCGATCGGATACCGCGACCCGGACGCGCCGGTGAACAATTTCGAGCGCGAGCGGGTGCCGCTGGACGAGCAGGTGCGGTTTTTGGGGTTCTAGTTTCGTCATTGCGAACCGCAGGTGAAGCAATCCAGAGCGTTTCGCGCGCCGCCCTGGATTGCCACGGAGCCTGCGGCTCCTCGCAATGACGAGAGAATTGACGGAATGACACAGTCTGGCCAAAGCACCCGTCCATGACCGATGCGCCCTTAAAGCTGTTCAACTCGCTCACCCGCCGACACGAGGTGTTCGCGCCCGTCCACCCCGGTGAGGCGCGCGTCTATACCTGCGGGCCGACGGTCTATAACTACCCCCATATCGGCAATATGCGCGCCTATGTGTTCGCCGATGTGCTGGGGCGGACGCTGAGCTGGAAGGGGTATAAGCTTACCCACGTCATCAACATCACCGATGTCGGCCACCTGACCGACGATGCCGACGCGGGCGAGGACAAGATGGAGAAGATGGCTGCGGAAAAAGCCCAAAAGGGCGAAGCTACGTCGATCTGGGACATCGCCGAACATTACAAGCAGGCCTATTGGGCGGACGTGCGCGCGCTGAATATCCGCGAGCCAGCGCAGTGGACGGTCGCGACCGATTACGTCGCGCAGATGATCGCATTTGCGCAAGGCATCGCGGACAAGCACTGCTACGAGCTTGAGAGCGGGCTGTATTTCGATGTGTCCACCGTGGCCGATTACGGGCGCTTGGCCCGCGCCGTGACCGAAGACGGAGAGGGCCGCATCGAAAGCGTCGAGGGCAAGCGCAACGCCGCCGATTTCGCAATCTGGCGCAAGACTCCGCCGGGCGAGACGCGGCAGATGGAGTGGGATTCGCCGTGGGGCCGGGGCGCGCCGGGGTGGCATCTCGAATGCTCGGTGATGAGCGGCGAAGTGCTGGGCTTCCCCTTCGATATCCACACCGGCGGGATCGACCACCGCGAAATCCACCATCCCAATGAAATCGCGCAGAATCAGGCGCATTGCTGCACCAATGGTCTCGATGACCCGAAGAATTCGGGCGCGAAAATCTGGATGCACAACAACTTCCTCGTCGAGCGGTCAGGGAAGATGTCAAAGTCGTCCGGCGAGTTCCTGCGGCTGCAATTGCTGGTGGACAAGGGTTATCACCCGCTCGCCTACCGGCTGATGTGCTTGCAAGCGCATTATCGCAGCGAGCTGGAGTTCAGTTGGGAAGGCCTCGGCGCGGCGCTGACGCGGCTCAAGCGGATGGTGATGGGGGTGGAAACCCTCAGAGCCCGTCTTCCCGGCGCAGGCCGGGATCCAGCCCACCTGGGCCCCGGCCTGCGCCGGGGTGACGATTGGGGGAAATTGCAACCCGCGCTCGACAAATTCGATGCCGCGATTGCCGATGACCTCAACACAGCCGTTGCGCTCACCGCGCTAGACGATGTGCTGGCGGCGAAGAAAGTTGACCCGGAGACGAAGGCGAAACTGGCAGCCGCGATGGATGGCGTCCTCGGCCTCGATCTCCTCAACCTCACCCGCGCCGATCTGCGCATCCAGCCCAAGGCGGCGACGATCACCGAAGCCGAAATCACCGCCGCGCTCGCTCGCCGCAAGGAAGCCCGCACCGCCAAGGATTTCGCCACTTCCGACGCGATCCGCGATGAACTTGCCGCCCAAGGCGTCGAAGTGATGGACGGCGATCCGCTGGGGTGGGAGTGGAAGCTATCCTGATTCGTCATTGCGAGGAGCGCAGCGACGAAGCAATCCAGAGCGTCCCGCGATCCGCACTGGATTGCTGCGCTACGCTCGCAATGACGATGAGAGGGAAGTCATGACCATACTCGCAATCTCCGGCATGATCTGCCCGATGCTCGAATCGCGCCTGCCGCAGGGTCTCGATGTGCGCTGGTTCATGAGCCACGAACAGGCGCTGGAGGCCGTGGCCGAGGCCGAAATCGGCTGGTTCGACATGAACGATCAGGTCGCGATGGCCGAAGTCCTGCGCGCGGCGAAGAAGCTCAAATGGCTCAATTCGATCTATGCAGGCCTCGATTTCCTGCCGATGGATGTGCTGATCGAGCGCGGGATCACCGTTACCAACGGGGCCGGGATCAATGCCATCACCATCGCCGAATATGTGGTGATGGGGATGCTCAATATCGCCAAGGGGTATCGCGATGTGGTGCGCGCGCAGGACCGGCACGAATGGCTGCTCGACAGCCCCGGAAAGCGCGAATTGGCCGGGTCAAAGGCGCTGCTGCTGGGCTACGGCGCGATTGGAAAGCTGATCGAACCGCGCTTGAAGGCGTTCGATGTCGATGTCAGCGTGGTCCGCCGCAGTGCGGGCGACAACACCCTCGGCCCGGACGAGTGGCGCGCGCGGCTGGGGGAGTTCGACTGGATCATCCTCGCCGTGCCCGCAACGCCTGAAACCGACGGGATGATCGGCGCGGGCGAGCTGGCCGCGATGAAACCGGACGCCGTGATCGTCAACATCGCGCGCGGCAGCGTGATCGATCAGCCCGCCTTGGTCGATGCGCTGGAGCGCAAGGCGGTCGGGGCAGCGTTCCTCGACGTCACCACGCCCGAGCCGCTGCCCGCCGATCACCCGCTGTGGTCGCTGGACAATGCCCATGTCACCATGCACCTGTCAGGCCGCGCGCAGGACAAGATGTTCATCCGCAGCGGTGACCGGTTTCTTGATAACCTTGGCAAATATCTGCGCGGCGAGCCTGTCGGCCCGGTGTTCGACCCGCGTCTTGGTTATTGACCGCGGCAGTCCGCGCTCACCCGTCCTCCAGCAGCAACAACACCGCCGTCACCTCCAACCGCTCCATTGCGCCGAAGCGGTGGTCGACGCTGGTGATGGTGGCATCGGCCACCAATTGTCCGGGGATGGTGAATTCGTGATCGGGCAGGCGCTCGATCAGTTCTTCGCCGTGGGCCACGGCCTCGGCCCCGCAGAACTCCAGCACCACCTCATGGCGCGTGCCGGAAAATGTGATCGACGCCCAGGCCTTTTCCTCGTGCGCGATCACTGTTCCGGCGCCGCCGGTCAGCGCCATCAGCGCGCTGCGCACGCGGTCTGCGGTGGTGCGGCGGGCGCGCAAGGCGGGGTTGAGTTCGGGGGTGAGTTCGCGGGCGGGGGCGGACTTAACCTCGATATCACCGAAATCGGCAAAGATGTGGGTGAAGGGATCGCGCAAGCTTTCGGTCAGCATCATGCGGCTTCCTTCATCTGATCGGCGACCCGGTCGGCATAGCCTTGCATCCATGCGCGGGTGCGCAGTTCGGTATCGGGACGCGGGATGCGCCCCATCCGCAGGTCGAGCACAAAGCGCGGGTCATGGGCAGCAAGCCGCCCGAATTTGGTGGCGGGCATGGCGTGCGCCCGCAGGAAGGTTTCGATCGTCCGAAGCAGCATGGTTTGCGTCCCTGTTGAATGCTTGGGGTTGGGCAGGCATTGAGCGAATCACTCAATGTTCCGCAAATGTTCCAGTTGAAATCCTACTTGTCTAGGAAAAATCCTTCGTGTAGGAAGTTTCCATGAAAGAAACCCAGCAGCATCCGCTTGAATCGCTGTCCGGCCCGCGCGCTCGGCTGCTGGAACTGGCGCAGGCGCGCGGGGTGAGCCTTGCCGCGCTGTCCGAATTGCTGGGGCGCAATCCGTCCTATCTCCAGCAATTCATTCGCAAAGGTTCGCCGCGCAAGCTGGAAGAACAGGACCGCGCCACACTCGCGCAGTTCTTCGGCGTGGGTGAGGAGGAATTGCGCGACGTTAAGGATAATTCCTACGCGTCGCCCCTCAGGCGGCACGAATCGGGCGGGTGGGTGGATGTGCCGCGGCTCGATCTGGGCGCATCAGCCGGGCCGGGCCGCGTGCCAGGCGATGAGGCCGCGTTCGACACCTTCCGCTTTTCGCGCCGCTGGCTGGCTGAACAGGGGCTGGAGCGCGCGCAGCTATCGGCAATCACGGTTGAGGGGGATTCGATGGAGCCGCTGCTTCATGATGGCGACGAAATCCTCGTCGACCGCGCCCCGCGCGCCTTCCGCGACGGCATCCACGTCGTGCGGCTTGGCGACACGCTGATGGTGAAACGCGTCGCGAGCGCCGGGCCGGGGCGGGTGGCGCTGCTCTCGCAGAACCTCGCCTATCCGCCGGTCGAGGTCGCGGCGGATGAGGTGGCGATTATTGGCCGGGTTGTGTGGAAGGGGGGGCGGGTTTAAGTCTCTCGCCATGACCGACACCCCCAAACCCACGCCCCCCCAAAGCCCCCCCATGCGCGCCGCGATCATTCCGGTAACGCCGCTCCAGCAGAACTGCTCGTTGATCTGGTGCACCAAGACCATGCGCGGGGCGCTGGTCGATCCCGGCGGGGATCTGGACAAGCTGAAGGAGGGTGTTGCCAAGGCGGGAGTCACGCTGGAAAAGCTGCTCGTCACCCACGGGCACCTTGACCATTGCGGGCAGGCCGGAATGCTGGCCGAGGAGCTGGGCCTCCCCATCGAAGGCCCGCACAAGGACGACCTGTTCTGGATCGAGCAGCTCGATAATGACGGCGCACGGTATGGGATGGTGGCCAAAAGCTTTGAGCCGAACCGCTGGCTCCAGCATGGCGACATGGTAACGGTGGGCGAATTAACGCTCGACGTGATCCACTGTCCCGGCCACACGCCGGGCCACGTGGTGTTCTACCACGCGCCCAGCCGCTTCGCGATTGTCGGCGATGTCTTGTTCCAGGGCAGCATTGGGCGGACGGACTTCCCGCGCGGCAATCATCAGGATCTGATCAACGCGATCACCCAGCGCTTATGGCCGCTTGGCGAGGACGTGATGTTCATCCCCGGCCACGGCCCGACCAGCACCTTTGGCCGCGAGCGCAAGACGAACGCGTTTGTGAGCGACTACGCCTTGTCCTGAATGATCGTCATTGCGAGGTGCCGAAGGCGCCGCGGCAATCCAGAGCGTAACGCAAACTGCTCTGGATTGCTTCGCCTGCGGCTCGCAATGACGGGGTGTTACATCACCCCCGCAGCCACCAGCGCCGCGACCACCGCCAGCCCCAGCAGGGTCAGCATCGTCGTCAGCGTGCCGATCATCCGGCCGACCTTGGCGTTGCCGCCGTCCATCCCGAACCCGTGCGCCACCCGGCCGATAAAGTATGCCGCCGCGACGTATGCCAGCCACCAGCTGCCTGCGCCCGCCAGTTCGATTGCCGCGATCAGCACCAGCACGAAGGCAGTGTTTTCGACATAGTTCAGCTGCGCGCGCATCCGGCGTTGCAGCGGCTCGCTGCCGCCATCGCCCACACTGATGCCGAGCGCGGTGCGCAGTGCGCCGATGCGGATCGACAGCCAGATATTGAGAACAGCGGCGGCGGCGGCGGCGGCGAGTGTGACTGGAAGCACGGTCATGGTAAGATCCCCTCGTTATTGTGCCGAGCGTGCTAGGCGCGCGCAGGGCGGGTTGCAACGTGCGAATTTTCAGCTATAGCGCGCCCCTTCCCGCCGCTGCTGGCCAAGGAATGCACGCATTTGCTGCGGCTTGTGCGCTCGCTTCCCTTGCCGTAGAGGCGACCTTTCGAGTATCACGGCGCCCGGTGGCGCGATCAAACGCATTTAGTTGAGGAATTGGTGCCGCCATGGCTGTCCCCAAGAGAAAAGTATCCCCGCATCGTCGTGGCAATCGCCGTTCGCACGATTCGCTGCCGGTTGAAGCCTTCGGTGAATGCTCCAACTGCGGTGAATTGAAGCGCCCGCACAATATTTGCGGCCACTGCGGCCATTACAACGGACGTCAGGTTGTTGCTGTCGGCTGATTGCCGGTGGCCCTCACCATAGACCGGAAGGAAGCGCAATGAGCCTCCCGCGTATCGCCGTTGACGCGATGGGCGGCGATGAAGGCGTGCGCGTCATGGTTGAAGGTGCCGCACTTGCCCGCCGCAAGCACGAAGGTTTCAACTTCCTGCTGGTGGGTGATGGCAAGCGCATCGAAGCGGCGCTCGCCGACCATCCCAACATGCGCGGGGCTTCGGAAATCCTCCATTGCGAAGATGTTGTGGGCGGTGACGAACTGCCGAGCCGCGCGATCCGCCGGGCCAAGACCACTTCGATGGGCCTCGCCGTCAACGCCGTGAAAACCGGCGATGCCGGCGCTGCGGTCAGCGCGGGCAATACCGGCGCGCTGATGGCGATGAGCAAGATTGCGCTGCGCACCATGCCGGGGATTGATCGCCCCGCGCTCGCCGCGATCATGCCGACCTTGCAGGCGCATGATGTGGTGATGCTCGATCTGGGTGCCAATACCGAAGCCGACGCGCGCAATCTGGTGCAATATGCGGTGATGGGCGCGGCCTATTCGCGGATCGTTAACGGCTTTGAAAAGCCGGTCGTCCGGCTGCTGAATAACGGCACCGAAGAAATCAAGGGCACAGAGGAACTGCGCGATGCCGCCGCGATGCTGATCGCCGCCTGCGCGCGCGAAGATGGCGGGCTGGCGCTTGTGTTCGATGGCTTTGTCGAAAGCGACAAGATCAACCGCGGTGAAACCCATGTGGTTGTGACCGACGGGTTTTCAGGCAATATCGCATTGAAAGCGATCGAAGGTTCCGCGCGGTTCGTGACCGACCTGCTGCGTCAGGCATTCACCTCTTCGCTGCGGTCGAAGATCGGGTTTCTGGTCTCGCGCCCGGCGACCGAATTGCTCAAGCATCATCTTGATCCCAATAACCACAATGGCGCGGTGTTCCTTGGCCTGAACGGCGTGGTGGTGAAAAGCCACGGCAGCGCCAATGCCAAGGGGGTCGCCAATGCTGTCGCGGTGACGGCGCGGCTGCTTGAAAACAAGCTGACCGAACGGATCGCGCATGATCTTGCCGCCTTGGGCGAAGGCGCGCTCAGCCGCAATGGTCGTTCAAACGCCGCAAAATCCAGCGAGCCGGACGCGTGAACGGTTCGCGTATTATAGGCACGGGCTCGGCACTGCCGCGCCGGATTGTGACCAATGCCGAACTGGCCGAGCGGGTTGATACCTCGGACGAATGGATCGTCGAACGCACCGGAATCCGCCAGCGCCATATCGCGGAAAAAGACGAGACCACCGCCACGCTGGCGACCGCTGCCGCGCGCGCGGCGCTGGCCGATGCGGGGGTGGATGCTGCCTCGATCGGATTGATCGTGCTTGCCACGGCAACCCCCGATAACACTTTCCCCGCCACCGCAACCAAGGTCCAGGCGGCCCTGGGCTGCCGCGGCGGGATTGCGTTCGATGTCGCGGCGGTATGTTCGGGCTTTCTTTACGCGCTGGCGACCGCAGATTCGCTGCTGCGCACCGGGATGGCCCAACGCGCGCTGGTGATCGGCGCGGAAACATTCAGCCGCATTCTTGATTGGGAAGACCGCACCACCTGCGTGCTGTTTGGCGACGGGGCAGGCGCGGTCGTGCTCGAAGCGCCGGGCGCGGATGCGGGCGGCAGTGATGCGCCCGGCATCCTCGGCACAAGGCTCCATGCCGACGGGGCGTGCCATGATCTGCTCTATGTCGATGGCGGGCCATCGACTACGCAGACCGTCGGCCATGTGCGGATGCGCGGGCCTGAGGTATTCCGCCACGCGGTTGTCAATCTTTCCAGTGTTCTGAAAGAAGTGCTTGAAGAAACAGGTATTTCGTCGGACGAAATCGATTGGGTCGTGCCGCATCAGGCCAATGCCCGGATCCTTGACGCCACCGCGAGAAAGCTTGGCATTTCGCCGGACAAGGTGGTGGTGACCGTGGATCGCCACGCCAATACCTCGGCCGCATCGGTGCCGCTGGCGCTTGATACAGCGCGGCGCGATGGGCGGATCAAGCCCGGCGATCTGGTCATGCTCGAAGCGATGGGCGGCGGCTTTACCTGGGGTGCCAGCCTGATCCGGATGTGACCGGAACGCGGGTATGTGTCCCGTTTGCTGACACAATTGCTGAAAACTCAACATTCCGTATCGCATCGCATTGCGGAATCGCCGGAATTTTGTAGAATGGCGGTCTTTAACGGGGTCGCACCGCTAGGGAGAAATCGCATGATGCGTTCGGTAGGCACGTTGACCCGCGCTGATCTGGCAGAAACCATCAACCGCAAGATGGGGTTCAGCCGGGCAGAATCGCTTGAATTGGTGGAAGCCATCCTCACCAAGATGAGCGATGCCTTGGCCAAAGGTGAAAACGTCAAGATTTCGGGCTTCGGCAGCTTTGTGCTGCGCGACAAGAACGAACGTATCGGCCGCAATCCCAAGACGGGCGTTGAAGTGCCGATCACCCCGCGCCGGGTGATGACGTTCCGCGCGAGCCAGCTGCTCAAGGAACAGATTACCAAGGGGTAAGCAATCAGGGTGAGGTTTGATGACCGGATTCGATGACGGCAAGGATGATGGCGCGTTGCGCACCATCGGTGAAGTCAGCGATGCACTGGGCATCAAACCGCACGTGCTGCGCTATTGGGAAGCGCAATTCCCGCTGCTCAAACCTCTGAAACGCAGCGGCGGGCGGCGCTATTACCGGGCCGCCGACGTGGCGATGGTGGAAACCATCGACCGGCTGGTGAACCACGAAGGCTACACCTTGAAAGGTGCCGAGGCGGTGCTGCGCGGCGCTGCCAAATCCGCGCTCGACCGGCGCGGTCAGGATCGTCGCAGCGGGGATCGCCGGATTGCCGCCGAAACGGTTGAGACCCCCGGTGTGCGGCTGATGGTAAGCGACGGCCCCGACATGGCCGAAACTATCGCCGCGCTCAAAACGATTCGAGCCAGGCTGGCGACCGCGCTGGAGGCTTAGGGTTACTCCGCAGCCAGCAGTGCGGCTTCGCCCAGATCCACGCTCACAAGCCGTGAAATGCCGCGTTCCGCCATTGTCACGCCGAACAACCGGTGCATCCGGCTCATCGTCACCGCGTTGTGGGTGACGATCAGATAGCGCGTGGTGGTGGTGTGCACCATCGAATCGAGCAGATCGCAAAACCGTTCGACATTGGCATCGTCGAGCGGCGCGTCGACCTCATCCAGCACACAGATCGGCGCGGGGTTGGTAAGGAACAGCGCAAAGATCAGCGCGGTGGCGGTCAGCGCCTGTTCGCCGCCCGACAATAGCGAGAGCGATTGCAACCGCTTGCCCGGCGGCTGGGCGTAGATTTCCAGCCCGGCCTCCAATGGATCATCACTGTCGATCAGGGCCAGATGCGCCTGCCCGCCTTCGAACAGCCGGGTGAACAGCACGCGGAAATGCCCGTCCACTTCCTCGAACGCGGCGCGCAATCGTTCGCGCCCTTCGCGGTTGAGGCTGCCGATTGATCCGCGCAGCCGGGCGATGGCTTCGACCAATTCGGCCTGTTCGTGCGCGCTGTTGCCGTGCTCGGCTTCGATCCGTGCGAGTTCATCTGCGGCCACAAGGTTCACCGGCCCGATCCGTTCGCGCGCGGCGGTGAGGCGTTCCAATTCGGTCGATTCGTCGGCGGCTGGGGCAAGGTTGGACTCATCAAATCCGAACTTTTCACACAGCAACGGCGGCGGGCACTGGAAGCGCTCTCCCGAAATGCGCGCCATTTCGGCGCGGCGCAGTTCCTCGTTCTCGGCGCGCGCGGCCAAGCTGGCGCGGGCCTCGCGTGCCTGCGCCAGCGTTTCGGTGCACGCGGAAAGCGCGGCATCGGCGGTGCGCTGTTGCGCCTCGGCTGTGCGCATGGCTGCTTCTGCGGCGGCGAGGTCTGCGGTAAGGCGGGTGCGGGCCTCCTCGCCCGCCTCGATTTCGGCGATCAGCGCGGCGGGTTTGGCCGCGTGGACGGCGCGATCTTCGGCGATTTCCGCCAGCCGACGGCCCGTTTCGGCCATGCGGCGCTCGGCATCGCTGGATCGCGCCTGCCAACCGGCATGATCGGCCTGCTGCGCCGCCAGCCGTTCGCGCGCCACCGCCAGCGCCTGATCCTGCGCGGCGAGGTCTGCCAGCGCGGCCTGCACGGCGGTGCGAGCAGCTTCGTTGCGCGCCTGCGCGGCATCCAGCGAGGCGCGTTCGGCATCGCGCGCGGGCAGGCGTTCGCGCTGCGCCCGTGCGGCGGTAACTTCAGCGGCGGCAGCGGCGATTTGCGCCTCGATCTCGCCCGCGCTGGCGGCCAGTTCCGCCAGCCGCGCGGCGATCCGTTCCTTGGCGGCCTCAGCCTGATCGAGCCGCCGCAATGCCTGCCGCTCTGCCTCGATTGCGCCCGCGATACCGCGTTCCTGCGCCACCAGCGCCGCCTGCAACGCGCCGAGTTCTTCGCGCACAGCCTTGTCCTCGGCCTCAGCGGCGACAGCAGCAGCGCGCAAAGGCGGCAGCGCGGCTTCGAGCTCGGCAAAGCGGTTGGCGGCTTCCAGCTGCGCCGCCTCAGCCGCGCCTTCGCCGCGCGCGATAAACCCGTCCCAACGGCGCAGGTGCCCGGCGCGGGTGACGAGCCATTCGCCGGGGGCGAGCGTGCGGCCATCATCGGCGTCCGCGCAATGCACCAGCGCAAGCCGCGCGGCGAGTTCAGGCGGGCAGTTGGACAGCCGTGCCAGCAGGCTGTCCGCCACCGGCGCGGGCGCATCGGCGCCCGTCCAGAACCGCCCATCCTGCGGGGTGGAGGGCGCGCCCAGCGGCGATTTGCCATCGCGCCCCAACACCGCGGCGAGCGCGCGTTCATAGCCCGGCGCAACGCTCACCCGGTCAAGCGCGGTTGCCAGCCCCTGCCGCCCGGCCTCACGCTTGGCCCGCGCGTCGCGATCGCGGGCCAGCGCGGTGTGTTCACGCTCAACCCCGGCGAGTTCGGCGCGCGCGGCGGCGAGCGCACTTGCCGCATTATCGCGCGCTGTCTGCAATGCGGCCTTGCGCACCTGATCGGCGGTAAGCCTGTCGCGCAAGCCTGCGAGTTCCTCCGCCGCATCATCCGCTGCCTTGCGCGCGGCGACCACATCGGCGTCGGCATCCCCGCTCGCCGCCAGATCAGCGCGGGCGCGGGCAATCCGTGCGGCCTCTGCCTCGATCCGGGCGAGCCGCGCCTCGGCCTGTTCGACCGCCGCTTCCGCGACCCGCCATTCGGCCTCGACCCCGGCATGATCGGCGGTGGCTTTCGCCAGTGCGAGTTCGGCGGTGCGGTGGGCGCGTTCGCGATCCTCGGCCCTTTCGGCCAGCGCCGGGCGGGCGGTTTCGGCGGTGGTGACAGCGGCACGGCTGGCGGCAACGTCCTGCGTCAACCGCGCCAATGCCTCAACCGCAGCCGAGGTCAGCCGGTCGGCATCCTCGCGGTCTTCCTCCAGCCGCTTTTGCTGGCGACCCAGATCGGTGAGCCGGGTTTCGGCGGCCTCCAGCTTTTCAGCCAGCGCCGCCATGCGGTGTCCGTGCGCGCTAGCATCATCGCGGCGGTCGGCGAGTTCTTCGCGCGCGTCGGCCAGCTGCTGCGCCGCGCCTGCCTGTTCGGATTGCGCCGCCGTGACTGCGGCTTGCGCGGCGGCGACCTGTTGTTCGGCCGCCACCGCCGCCGCGCGCGCTTCTTTCGCCGCAGCGGCGGCTTCGCGCCAGCGGGCGAATAGCAGGCGGGCTTCTGCGGCCTGTATTTTGTGGGTGAGTTCGGTGTAGCGTTCGGCCTGCTTGGCCTGCCGCCGCAGCGAGGAAATTTGCGCGTCGAGCCCCGCCATCAGGTCTTCGAGCCGCGCAAGGTTTGTCTCTGCCGCGCGCAGCTTGCCTTCGGCATCCTTGCGGCGCACGTGCAGGCCCGCGATCCCGGCGGCTTCTTCGAGCATCGCGCGGCGTTCGGCGGGCTTGGCGGCAATCACCTGCGCGATCTTGCCCTGACTGACGAGGGCGGGGGAATGTGCCCCGGTGGCGGCATCGGCAAAGGTCAGCGCGACATCTTTGGCGCGAACGTCGCGCCCGTTGACGCGGTAGGCGCTGCCTGCCCCGCGCTCGATCCGGCGGGTGACGACCAGTTCCTCGCCGCGATCATCGCTGGCGTGCAGCACCACTTCGGCAAAATCGCGCGGCGGGCGGGTGGTGGTGCCCGCGAAGATCACGTCCTCCATCCCGCCCGATCGCATCGACTTGGCCGAGGTTTCCCCCATCACCCAGCGGATGGCTTCCAACAGGTTGGATTTTCCGCAGCCATTGGGGCCGACCACCCCGGTTAGCCCCGGTTCGATCCGCAATTCGGCAGGCTCAACGAAGCTCTTGAAACCGCTGAGCTTGAGCCGGTGGATCTGCATCAGGCTGACGTGCCGCCCCGCCTATGGCTTCAGCGCGCGCCGGCGCGTTGAAGCAGCGGTTCAAGCTGGTCCCAGGTGTTCACTTCCAGCTTGTTGTCATTGAGCAGGAAGGTCGGGGTGCCGGTAATCTGGAACTCTTTCGATTGCGCTTCGGTGTTTTTGACCAGCGCTTCGATCTTGGGCCCATCAGACAGGCATGTGCGGGCCTGGTCGGCGCTGAGGCCGCGCGCGGCGAAGAATTCGGTCAACCCGGTGACTTCGGCGATCCGGGCAAACCGCTGATCGACCGGCAATTGCGCGGTGGCCTGCACTGCGGCTGGATTAGCTTGCAGGCCGGTAAATACCTGATCGAGGTTCTGCCAGACCTGATCAGACAGGGGCTGCATCTGCTCTTTTGCGCCGCACTGCGCCATCGCGGCAATCACGACGTCATAGGGGTTGAGAAACACCTCGCGCAGTTCAAAGCTGACTACGCCGGTGGGAATATACTTGTCTTTGAGCACCGGCTTTCCGGTGATGGCAAACGTCGCGCAATGGCCGCAGGTGTGCGATGCGAATTCGACCAGTTTCAGCGGTGCATCAGGGTTGCCGACCAGATAGCCGCCTTCGGGCGTTACCGTGACCATATCGCCCCATTTGGTGCCAGCAGGCGCGGCAATCGCGGGCAGCGGCTCACCCGACGTTGCGCCGTCCACAGCATCGGTTTCACCGCAAGCGGCCAGCGCAAGCGGGGCGAGGGCAAGCAGGGGAAGCGAGAGTAGGCGGGAAAGTTTCATTGGCCGGGAATCCTTGAAAGTGGTTGCGGAATGAATAGCCGCGCACACGTCCTTGCAGCAAGGCTTGCTGCGCGCGGTTGTGAATAAGGGGGTCAGCCGGGCGCGTCGGTGGTGGTTTTGGCGGGCGCGGCAAACCTGGCAGACAGCACCGGATAAAGCGCATCCCAGCTATGCACCTGATCGAGCAGCTTGCCATCCAGCGCGAAGCTGGGGGTGCCGGGAACCGCAAATTCGGCGTAATCTGCCCGGCCATTCTCGACCAGCTTTTGCGCGGCGGCATCATCCATCAGGCAGGCGTTGACCTCTCCAGCGGATTGCCCGCGCGTGGTCAGCATCTTGCCGAGGCCGAGCGCGCTGGCCGCGTTCATCCGCGCAGCCTTGTCGCCGCGCGCCCAGATTGCCTGCTGGCTTTGCGGCGCGTTGCGCGCCTTGCCCAGCCATTCATCCTGCGACAACATGAAGGCGCGGTGGCGATCCTTGAACCCCGCCGGATCGCCGCACGCGGCCAGCAGCGATACGGTAAGGTCAATCGCGTTGCGGATCACCGGGCGCACTTCCAGCGCCATTTTTCCGGGCATCAGCAGCGCCAGTTCCAGCGCCGGTTCGCCTTGCGCGGTGAACTGCGCGCAATGTCCGCAGGTATAGCTGACGAATTCGATCATCTGCGCATCCGCCTTGGGATTGCCGATCAGGTGCCCGCGCGGTGTGCGGGTGATGGTGGTCTGCCAATTGCCGGGGTTGTCCTGCGGCACAAACGCACTGTCAGGATTGGACAGGCTCTGCTGCGCGCCCGCCGGGCCGATCGCCAATGCCAGCGCGGCAGCCGCGCAAAGGAGGGGAAGTTTGATCATCTGCGGTCGTGTTCCTGTGCGGGTTCAGGTTTCGTTGTTGCCAAGGCTGCGCGCGAGCGATTCGAGCACGGTGCGCAGTTCGGGATCGCCAATATCGCGCAGGCTTTCGCCCAGTTCCAGCGGGATCGGTTTGAGCGATGGCGGCGGCTTGGCGGGCCTGCCATCGGTTGGCGGGGTGACGGCGCCTTGCCGCAGCTTGACCCGCGCCACCGCCTTGTAGCCAAAGAAGCGGTTCACCCGTTCGATGATTTCAGGGATGACCTGCTGGATCAACGGCGCGTGGGCGGGCACCACCACCAGTTGCAGGATGCCTTCCGCCTTTTCACCGGGGGGAAAGCGGATCGCTTCGGGGCTGCAGATGCGGGCGTGCTGCGGGCCGACGATTTCAGGCCAGCGGGTGACGACCGAACTTTGCACAAATCCGAACCGGCGAAACGCGGTTCGCCCGATTTCGGGCATCAGGTCGCCAATCGCGCGCGCGCCCCTGCCGCGTGGGCGGGTATAGGGTTTTGCCTTGCCGGGTTTGCCCCCCGGCTTGCCTGAAGAGGTCTTGTCGCTTCCCATGATCGCGCCCGCCATGCCATAGGCGGGGCGTGACTGCCAGTATCTCCGACATTCTCTTGAAATGGTATGATGGCCATGCGCGCGATCTGCCGTGGCGCCTGCCGCCGGGCGCGGCGCTGCCCGACGATCCGGCGTGGCCTTACCGCGTGTGGCTGTCCGAAGTGATGCTGCAACAGACCACCGTGGCGGCGGTAAAGCCGTATTTCGCCCGCTTTACTGCGCTGTGGCCCACCATTAACGCGCTGGCGGCGGCTCCAGAGGAGGCGGTCATGGCGGCGTGGGCGGGGCTGGGCTATTATTCGCGGGCGCGCAATCTGGTGAAATGCGCGCGGGCCGTGGCAGAGCGCGGCGGGTTCCCTGCGAGCGAGGCCGAATTGCGCGCGCTCCCCGGTCTGGGCGATTATACCGCTGCGGCGATTGCGGCGATTGCGTTCGGACAGCGCGCCGTGGTGGTTGATGCCAATGTCGAACGGGTGGCGGCGCGGCTGTTTGCGATCAATGATCCGCTGCCCGGCGCGCGCAAGACGATCCGCGCTGCGGTGGATGCGATCACGCCGCAGATGCGCGCGGGTGATTTTGCGCAGGGGATGATGGATCTGGGCGCGCAAATCTGCACCAGCAAAGCGCCGCGCTGCCTGCTGTGTCCCTTGCGCGACGTGTGCGCGGGCCATGCGGCGGGCGAGCCGGAACGCCTGCCGGTCAAGCCTGCGAAAAAGGCGGCGCCAGAACGGCGCGGGACAGCGTTCTGGATCACCTCGAAAGATCGCGCCGCAGTGTGGCTCGTCACCCGGCCTGCTATCGGAATGCTCGGCGGGATGCGCGCGCTGCCCGATGATGGCTGGAGCGCGCAGGGCGATGGGTCGGGTGAGGCTCCGCTATCGGGCGAGTGGCGCGCGTTGGGCGCGGTGCGGCACAGCTTTACCCACGCACATCTGACCCTGACGGTGTTGGGAATGGCGACCGCATCCGACCCGCCGGGAGAGGGGCAATGGTGGCCGCTTGATCACATTGACGAGGCGGGTCTTGCCACCTTGTTCCGCAAAGCTGCGCGGATGGCGTTAGCGGCTGATTAGATAATCCCGCCGCCCAGCATCAACCGCACCGCTGCGATCAACAGCACCACCAGACAGAAATTGCGGCCACCGTCCTTGGATGACAGCGCACCGATGATGATGCCGATCACGATCACCGGCAAGGCGATCCAGTTGGCCCAGCCCAGCAGCGGGATTTGCGCCGGGATGACGATGACGAGGCTGACAAGCCCGATGAGATAGGCAAGCACGTTGAGCATGTGTCTTATATGCATAGGACACCTGCGATTTGCAAGTCTGAACGCGCAACCGGTGATTGACCCTTGCGGCAACCTGCCGCAGACAAGCAGCCACACCCCTTCGGAGATTCCCCCCATGGCTTACCGCGATCTCGATTTCCCCGTGCTTTCCCGCCGCGCCCTGATCCGTGGCAGCGCGCTGCTGGCGGGCGGTGCGGCCTTATCAACCCTGCCGTTCGGGCGCGCGGCGTTTGCGATGCACGATGTCGGAGAGAATTGGCCCAATGTCGCCGCGCTGGCCAACCGCTATGTCAGCGAACGCAAACTCGCCAACCTGTTCCTGACCTTTGGTTGGGGGCAGGAAAGCAGCGCGCATACCGTGGGCGGCGGCACGCTGTCGCTGGCAAAGCCGACCCCGGTGGATCAGGATTCGCTGTTCCGGATCTATTCGATGTCAAAGCCGATTACCGGCATGGCGACGATGATCCTGATCGATCAAGGCAGGCTCGGCCTTGATCAGCCGCTTTATGAAATCCTGCCCGCGTTCCGCGATATGCAGGTGTTGATCGATCCCGAAGGATCGCTGGAAGAAACCGTGGCGGCCGAACGTCCGATCACGATCCGCCAATTGCTGACCCATACGGCGGGGCTTGGCTATCAGATCATCAGCAAGGGGCCATTGCAGGCCGCCTTCAACGAAAATGGTCTGGTTGGCGGACGGGTCAGCCGGATACCGCTTCCGGGCTTTCCGCCGGTTACGCCTGCTCCGGGTCTGGCGGTCTGGGCAGACCGGCTGGCCGAATTGCCGCTGATGTATCAGCCCGCGACCAAGTGGAGCTATTCCGCCAGCTTCGATCTGCTTGGCCGGGTGATCGAAGTGGTCAGCGGGATGGAGTTCGAGGCGTTTCTCAAGACGCGGATCTTCGAACCCTGCGGCATGAACAGCACCTTCATGCAGGTGCCGCAAAGCGAGGTTCACCGCCTCACCGACAATTACGGCATCGTCAACGGCACGGCCTTTCCGATCGATCCGGGTGCCAATTCGATCTTCACCGATCCGCCCGTAGTGCCTGCGGGCGGCGGCGGGCTTGTGTCGAGCCCGCGCGATTACGACCGTTTTCTGCGGATGCTGCTCGGCTACGGCCTGATCGACGGCACGCGAGTGATGAGCGAAGCAGCGGTGCGGGTTGGCACGTCCGATCTCATACCTGCGACAGTTGATACCGCTGGAACCTGGCTTGAAGGCCAGGGCCATGGTGCGGGCGGACGCAGCGTGAATGGCAGCTTTGGCTGGGGCGGAGCGGCGGGCACGCTTGCCGCAGTGGATTTCAATCTGGGCCTGCGTTCGACATTGTTCACCCAATACATGCCGAGCGATGCCTACCCGATCCGTGACGAATTCCTCGCCGCGATGGAGGCTGATCTGGCGGCCCTGCGCGACGCCAAGCAGGCAGCGTAATGCACCACCGCGCCTCTGTTCCACCGGGGATCGCCTTCTCCGGATCGCCGATTGATCGGGCGGATAATATTCGCAACGACCCGGCGGCGCTCGGCAATCTGATGAACTGGCGCGCGCGGGTGCTCAACCTTGATGGCCTGCTGCCTGAATTCGACGATGATGGGCGGCTGCTGTGGCATACGCTGGCCGATGTCGCGCCGGATGCCGAACTCGTGTTCCTCGGGATGATGGACGAAAGGGCGCATTTCGCCCCCGTGCCGGAACAGGGTGCATCTGGGCCCGCCATGCCGCGCGCGTGGCAGGTGATGCAGATGCTTCAGCCAGATGATCTGGCGATCTATGGCGGGGCGCGCAGTCTGATCGATTGGCACGCGCGCCACCGTTTTTGCGCCAATTGCGGTGCGCCGACGAAGCTGGTGAAGGGCGGCTGGCAGCGGCATTGCGATGGCTGCGGCGCGGATCACTTCCCGCGCACCGATCCGGTTACGATCATGCTGGTCGAACATGAAGACAAGCTGCTGCTGGGCCGCCAGCCGCGCTTTCCGCCCAAAATGTATTCGGCGCTCGCGGGGTTCGTCGAACCGGGGGAGACGATTGAGGAAGCCGTGGCGCGCGAAATCCATGAAGAGGCGGGCCTGCGGGTGCGCGATGTGCGCTATATCGCCAGCCAGCCCTGGCCGTTCCCCAGCCAGCTGATGATCGGCTGCACATCGGTGGCGATTGACACGGAAATCACCATCGACCGCGAAGAATTGGACGATGCCCGCTGGTTCACCCGCGCCGAATTGGAAGAAGCGCGCGCGGCGGGTGAACACGGCACCGAACTGCTCAATTTCCCGCGCCCGTTCGCGATTGCGCATCATCTGGTTTCATGGTGGCTCGACAAATGACTGACACGCTGACGATTGATATCTATTCCGACGTGGTGTGCCCTTGGTGCCTGATCGGCTATGGCCAATTAACCAAGGCGCTGGAGCAGCTTGACGGCGAAATCGCGGCGCAGATCCGCTGGCGTCCGTTCGAACTGAACCCGCAGATGCCGCCCGAAGGTGAAGAGCAGGAAGCACACCTGCAACGCAAATATCGCCGCTCGGCTGAAGACGGTGCGGCGCTGCGCGGGCAGATGAAAGCGATTGCCGAAGGCGCTGGCGTGTCGCTGTCTTACGAAGGTGCCAATGAAGAAGGCGGCGAGGCTCCGCCCGCGATGATGTGGAACACCCGCGATTGCCACAAGCTGTTGGCGTTCGCGCTGGAGGAGGCGGGGCCGCAGGTGCAGACCGCGTTGAAACTCGCGTTGTTCAAGGCGCATTTCAACCACCGCGCGCGGCTGGGGGATCGCGACCTGTTGCTCGATATTGCCGCCAGCGTCGGCCTGCACCGCATGGCTGCCAAGGCCGCGCTGGATGATCCCGATCTGGAAGCGCGCGTGCTTGCGGAGGAACAACAGGCGTGGGATCTGAACATCTCGGGCGTGCCTGCGATGATCATAAACGGCAAATTCATGATCCCCGGCGCACAATCGCCCGATGTTTACGTGAACGCGCTGCGGCGGGTCGCGGAAAAGAGCCGGGCGGCCTGAACGGGCAGTTTCAGTTCTTCCTGAATGCGCACCACTGGAAGGATTGGCGATCCCCCCAAGGGGTGAAATGGTCAGCCTTCCAGCTATCTAACAGCCGAAAATCACGGCCCAATTCTGTGCTCATCGCTGCGGCATCGTAACGCATTACCGGCAGGCCGCTGCATTTTTCCGGCCCGTCGAGCGCGAAAGTTGCGATGATCAACAGGCCGCCTTGCGCAAGCCCGCGCGCCAGCGCTGCGCGATAGGCAGCGCGCTGGGATGCCTCCGTCAGAAAGTGAAATACTGCGCGATCATGCCACACGTCGTAGTTGCGCGGCGGTGTCCATTCGGTAATATCCGCGGTTTCCCAATGCGCATCTTCGGCCCTCCCGCCCAGACGGGTTTGCGCTGCCCGCAATGCCGCCCACGAGATATCCAGAACGGTAACATCCAGCCAACCGCGATCGAGCAAGGCGTCAACCAGCGTCGATATGCCGCCTCCGACATCGATCACCGACTGGGCGGGGCCAACATCGAAGCGGGCGAACGCCTCGAGCGACGGCTCCGGCGAGTCTTGATGCCAGCTCAGCCGGTCCGGCGACTTTTCAACATAGACACGGTTCCAGTGATCCTGCCGCTGTTCGGCCATTTGCGCCTCCATCAGAAGTTCGGCACCTGCGCCCTACCTAAACCAGCCCCAATCGCTCAAGCTTCGCCGCCAGCTTGCCGGGCAGCGCGTCGCCGATATCCTCACCATCCGCCACATCGCGCGGGGCCTTTTCGTCGGTCAGGTAACGCCAGCCCTGATGCGCGCGTTTGGGCTGTTGGTGGACGCGGATCAGCACCGGTTCCAGGCAGATGTGCCAGCGCCCGTCATCGGTCTGGGTAAAGCCGGTGATCGGTGATCGCGCCACAATCGCGTGGTTCAATATCCAGAACAGCGAACCGCCCACCACCTCTTCATGCCGGGTCGGACGGTTGCGGGTGGTGAGGCGCATGTCATCACGCGTCGCAAACCATTCGGCCAATTGTTCATAGCTTTTCGCGCCAAACGCGATTTTGGTCAGGTGCAGCGGCATGGTGCCTATCTACAATATCTGGCCGGGATTGCGAGCCGCCATCACAGCGGGGCAAGGCCCGCCGCAACTGCCAGGCCGAGGAAGGCAAAGAACCCCATCGAATCGGTGATCATCGTCACAAACACGGATGATGCCACCGCCGGATCCTGATCCAGCCGTTCGAATATCACCGGCACCAGCACGCCTGCCAGCCCCGCCACCGCGATATTGATCACCATCGCCAGCGCGATCACCACACCCATCATTGGTGAAAACAGCACTCCTGCCGCAATCCCGATCAACAGTGCAATCGTGCCGCCATTCATCAGCGCGACGCGGAATTCGCGCCACAATATCCGCCTTGTGTTCGACCGGGTCAGCTGATTGGTGGCAATCGCGCGCACCGCCACCGCCATCGTCTGCGTCCCGGCATTGCCGCCGATGCTCGCAACAATCGGCATCAGCACCGCCAGCGCCACCAGATGTTCAATCGCAGCGCCGAACATCGCGATGATCGCCGATGCCACCACTGCCGTGCCCAGATTGGCGATCAGCCAGCGCACGCGGCTCGAATAGGCTTCGCGCAAGGGCTCGTTGATGTCGCCATCGCCCGCGCCGGACAGCAGCAGTGCATCCTCGCCCGCTTCTTCGGAGATGATGTGGACGATATCATCGACCGTCATCTGCCCGACCATGCGCCCGCTTTCATCCACCACGGCGGCGGAAATCAGCGCGTATTTCTGGAACATCAGCGCGGCTTCTTCCTGATCCATCGTTACCGGGATCAGGGTCTGGTCGCGCTTCATCACGTCGGTCAGGCGGACATTGCGCGGGGTGGTGAGGATCCAGTTCAGCGCACAGGTGCCAACCGGATGGTGGCGTTCGTCAATCACGAAAACTTCGAAGAAATCGTGTTCCAGATCGCCTTCTTCGCGCAGGTAATCGATCAGATCGCCCACGGTGAGGTGTTCGGGCACCGCCACGAAATGGCGGCTCATCAACCGCCCGGCGGTTTCTTCGGGATAGGCGAGCGCGCTCGACACCGCCTCGCGGGTTTCCGGCTCCAGTTCGGCCATCACCGCGCGCTGATCGGCTTCGTCCAGATCTTCGATCAGCTGCACCGCATCGTCGGTGTCAAGCTGCTCGGCGATGGTCGCGACGGCGTGCGCGGGCAGCGCCTCCATCAGGTCTTCGCGGACGAAATCGTTCAGTTCCGCGATCACGTCGCTGGTCATCAGATCGCTGATCGCAGAGGCAAGCTGCGCGCGTTCCGACCGGTCGAGCAGTTCGATCAGGTCGGCGATGTCAGCGGCGTGGAGCGGTTCGACCAGATCGTAAACCGCGCCCTTGTCCCCCGCCGCCAGCGCATCATGGACGGCGCTGACATAGGCGGGTTTCAGCCGGTTTTCCTCGTCATGGCGTTCATCATCGACGCGGTCATCCGGGCGCACCTCGGCCTCACCAGAATCGGCGATCAGCAGGTCGTCATCGAGGATGCGATTATCGGCCATATCGTGGCGGTTTAGGCGGGGGGCGATGAAAAGCAAGCGGGGAGGGTGACAGCCGGGTTTTGCCTGCTAAAAGCGCCTGGAAATAAACACCAAACCCGCTCGCCCTGAGCCTGTCGAAGGGCTGCACTTCTTTTTTCGCCTTGCTGAAGAAAGACAGTGCTTCGACAAGCTCAGCACGAACGGGTTTGAGATTACGGAGAAAAACTATGGCCGACACCCTCACCTTTACCCTCGACACCGGAGACGGCGAGCCCAAGGACGTCGTGATCAAGCTGCGCCCCGATCTGGCCCCCGGCCATGTTGCGCGGATTGCCGAGCTGGCGGGCGAAGGGTTCTATGATGGCGTGGTGTTCCACCGCGTGATTTCAGGCTTCATGGCGCAGGGCGGCGATCCGACCGGCACCGGCATGGGCGGCAGCGACAAGCCTGATCTTGCGGCAGAATTCAACGCCGAACCCCACGTTGAGGGCGTGTGCTCGATGGCGCGTTCGCAGAACCCCAACAGCGCCAATTCGCAGTTCTTCATCTGCCTCGACGACGCGCGCTTCCTTGACAAGCAATACACCGTCTGGGGCCAGGTGACGAGCGGCATGGAACACGTCCACGCCCTGCCCAAGGGCGAACCCCCGCGCGCGCCGGGGAAGATCGTGAAGGCGGTTGTTGCTTAAACGCCAGCCCCAATCCCCGTTCGCCCTGAGCCTGTCGAAGGGCCGCACTCGTTTTTTGGTGCATCGCCCGGAGAAGAAAGGCGGTGCTTCGACAAGCTCAGCACGGACGGTTTTTAAGGGTGCGCGATTGAGCCATGCCCGTCTCGGCATCAAAGGCGCGCGCTCTCATCAAATCAACCGCCGCCACCGCACCTTCGGCTACCGGGCCATCGTCGATGACACTAACCGCATGACGGCACACGCATGATCCCGCGTCTCATCACGCTCGCTTTTTCGCTTTTGACGCTCAGCGGCTGCGTTACCTATCCCGATATCACCCAGTCGCGCTCTGCGTGCCGGGCGGAACCGGGCGGGTGGTGCGGCTTTGTGCGCGGTGCGGCGGTGGAAAGTTACCCCTATGCCATCGCCGCCACCAATGC
>JAHJSJ010000032.1 GCA_018830415.1 Alphaproteobacteria bacterium
CTGCGTGCCGACGCGGAAGGTGATATCGGCGATCTTGGCAAAGCCATAGCGCTGATAGAACCGCTGCGCGCCGTAATTTTCGGAATAGACCGATAACAGCACCGCATCATGGCCGCCCGCGTGGGCCTGATCCAGCGCCCATTCCATCAGCTGTGCCCCGACCCCGGTGCCGGTGTGCTGCGGCAGGGCGTAAAGCTGGCTGAGCTCAATCGGATTTGTCGCGGCGGAATGGTGGGCATAGTGGCTGGGGTAACGCAGCTTGCAATAGGCGACCAGTTCGCCGCCATTTTCGGCAAGGCAGTGGGTGCATTCCGCGCCCGCAATTTCCTGCGCCACGGCAGCAGGATCATGCACATCGGCAAGGAACGCGGCGAGGTCTGCCGGGGTATAGAGATGCGCGAAGGCGGCGGTGAAGGTTTCGGCCCCCAGCGCGGCAAGCGCGGGCGCATCGGCGATGGTGGCGGGACGCAGGATCATGGGCGCTGCCCTAGCGCGGGCGGCGCGCATTGTTAAGCTGGCGAAAGCCGCAGGGCCGCGTTACACATCGCGGGTATGAAGAACCTCATCACGCTGATCGCGCTCGCCCTGATGCCCGCCGCCGCCTTGGCCGAGGAGGCTGCGCCGCCGCCCAAATGGTCAATTGCGATCCACGGCGGGGCAGGCACGCTAAACCGCGACGCCATGACCCCGGAAAAACGCGCCGAATACGAGGCCGCGTTGCAGAACGCGCTTGATGCCGGGGCCAAGGTGCTGGCCGAAGGCGGCAGCGCAATGGATGCGATCAAGGCCGCGATCATACCGATGGAGGATTCGCCGCTGTTCAATGCGGGCAAGGGCGCGGTGTTCACTTGGGACGGGACGAACGAACTCGATTCCTCGATCATGGACGGGCGGGATCGTTCGGCGGGGGCCGTGGCCGGGGTAAAGACGGTGAAGAACCCGATTCTTCTGGCCGACACGGTGCGCACGCAGAGCGAGCACGTGATGCTGATGGGCGCGGGCGCGGAGGCGTTTGCGGCGGAAAAGAGCTTTGCCGTCACCCCACCCGAATATTTCGCCACCCCGGGGCGGCGCGAGGCGCTCGAACGGATGAAGGCCGAGCAGCTTTCGGCGCTGGATGTCGATTTGAAGTTCGGCACGGTGGGCGCGGTGGCGCTCGACCAGAGCGGCAATCTGGCGGCGGGCACTTCGACCGGCGGGATGACCGGCAAACGCTGGGGGCGGGTGGGCGATGCGCCGGTAATCGGTGCAGGCACCTATGCGGACAACCGCGCCTGCGCGGTGTCGGCGACAGGGTGGGGCGAGTATTTCCTGCGGGTTGGCGTGGCGCATGAGATTTGCGCGCGGCTGCGATTCCTCATGTATGTCGCGCCGAAAGAAAAGCTGAACGAACTTGCATCTGAAGAACGGCCCATGAAGCTAATCGAAGAGGAGTTGTTTCAAGGGGTCGCTGACGGGGTCATGGCCGACGTCGCAGAACTTGGCGGCGACGGTGGGGTGATTCTCGTCACGCCTGAAGGCCATGCGATCTTCAGCTTCAACACCAGCGGAATGTATCGCGGCCGCGCGACCAGCGATGGCGTCAACGAAGTGGCGATTTTCGGCGGCGAGGACAAGGCGTCGGCCACGCCGGACCATTGATCCCAAACCCGTTCTTGCTGAGCTTGTCGCAGCACTGTCTTTTTTCTTGAGCGTAGCTTCCGAAGAAGAACGGCCCTTCGACAAGCTCAGGGCGAACGGTTTTGGGGTTTCAGTATAGTTTGCCGATGATCGGCAAGCCCCGTTCCTGTTCGGCGAATTCCGCGATCACCTTGCCCACCCGCGCCAGCGTCAATTCTCCGATTGGCTGCATCGAAGCCTCGGTCTGCCGCGCTCGGAAATAGCAGGCGAAGGTGATCGGGGGCTGACCCTTCGGCCCTTCGGCAAACCCGATGTCGATATAGTTGTATTCCGCGGTGCCGATCAGCCCGCTGGTGCCGGTCTTGTCACCTGCGACCCAGCCTTCGGGCAGGCCCGCGCGCACCCGGCGCAATCCGGTTTCGGTGGCGATCATCCAGCCCTTCAACTCGGCCCGCTCGCCTTCGGGCAGAACATCGCCATAGATGATCGCTGCCACCGTGCGCGCCATCGCGGCAGGCGTGGTGGTGTCGCGCAATTCGGTTGCGGGCACGAGGTTCATCTCCGGCTCGTAACGGTCGACGCGGCTCGCCTCGTCCCCGATGCTACGCCAGAAGGCAGTCAGCGCCTCCGGGCCGCCGAGTTCGCGCAGCAGGATATTGGCCGCCGGATTGTCCGATGTGATCTGCGTCGCCCGCGCCAACTCGCGCAAACTCGCGCCGCTGCCGATCCGTTCGCGGGTAAAGGGCGCGTGGGCGATCATGTCCGCCTCGCCCCATGTCACCAGCCGGTCGGCGTCAATCGTGCCCGCCGCATGACGCTGGAGCAGCAGCGCCGCGAGCGAGAGTTTGAAGGACGAGGCATGGCCGAACCGCCGGTCGCGGTTGATCCCGACCGACATTCCGCTTTGCGTATTGTAAATCTCCGCGCCCAACGTGCCGCCTGCCGCCGCCTCGATCAGCCGCAATTCCGCTGCCAGCCTGCCGGTCGGGCTTTGATCGGGCGGAATGCAAGCTGCCGCGCCCAATGCCAGTGATCCGCCAATGAAAAACCGCCTGTCGATCATCATGAAAACTTGTCCGCCTTGCGTTTGCCGAAGCGCATGTCGCCTTCGAGCTTGGCGCGCAATTGCGCATAGAAGGCTTCGAGGAACGCCCGTTCGTCGCCCGCCCCCGGTTCCCACCCGATCTTGCGGCAGATGGCGGTGTGCACCGCTGCCAATGCATCGGGCTGTGCGTCGCGCAGCAGCCGTTCGAGCGTCTGCAATTCCTTCTCGCCATACACCGCCAGTTCCGCCTCACCAAAGCCATAGCGCACACCGGTGACTGCGCTGGCCCCGCGTGCGCCTGCCGCGCCTTGGGTGCTCAGTACATCGGCCAGCTTGGCGCGCGGGCGTTCGACCACCCAGGTGCCCGCGATGATGTCGCCCGCGCGCAGAGCATCGCGGTTGAAGAACGGGAACAGCAGGAACAGCGCAAACCACGCGGTCATCACCCAGCCGAGCGGGCCCGCATCCTCGTTCGCGTCGCTCATCACCGCCAGCACCAGCAGCGCGATCAGCGGATAGAAAACCTCGATATCGCGCAGCAGATTGCGCGCGATCACCGCTTCGGGGGTCAGCCTGCCGCCGCCGCGCGCTGCCACACGGATGCCGGTGATGCGTTTACCCAGCGTCGCCCCGCGCGGCCCCAGTTCCTGCACCAGAAAATAGCCATACCAGGTGAAAAATCCGATCAGCGCCAGCAGGATCTGCATGAATTCTTGCGCCCCACGCGGCGCGGCGGCGGGATCCAGCCCGGTGCCGTCCACCAGCCCCTTCGCGATCCAAATCAGCGCAAGGTAAAACGCCAGCAGCCCGAACATGATGATCATCACATCAAGGATCAGCGCGCCCGCTCGGCTGCCGCGCGATGCCAGCCTGATCGGCAGCACGATCCCTTCGGGCGTCACCAGCGTGCGCGCGCGTTTATCGGTGTTGGGGGCGCGGGCGGCGGCGCTCATCCTGCGCTCTCGGCAATGCGGCGCGGGCGGTAGAGGACAAAATAGGATAGCCAGAAGATCAGCATCGCCCCGCCAATCATAAAGCGGCTGCCAGCGCCTTCGACCAGCTGGCGCGGAAACGCTTCGAGGAAGGCGGCGACGATCATCATGATCACCACGCCCACCATCACCACCGCGCCGCGCCGTCCGGCTTCGGCTGCGGCGTCAAGCACCGGGCGGGTGCCGGGGAACGCCATCGTCCGCCCGATATGCAGCCCCGCCGCGCCTGCCAGCAGAATGCCCAGCAATTCGGTGGTGCCGTGCACGCTGAGCCACGCGGCCAGCTCCACCAGCAGGCCTTGGCTCGCAAACAGCCACAACAGCGCGCCCAGCATCGCGGTGTTGTGCACCAGCAGCATCAGCGACGGGATGCCGAAGGCAAACCCCAGCGCGAAGGCGAGGATGGAAACGGCGGAATTATTGCTGAACAGCTGCGCGGCGAAGGAGGACAGGCCCATCGCGCTTTCTTCAGGCCCCAGCGTTGCCAGCAATTGTTCGCGGCTGGCACCGGGCACGCGGGCATCGGCCAGCCCGCCGGGCACCAGCCGGTAATACCATTCCTCGTTCTGGGCGACCAGCAGCCAGCCGACCACGGTGCCGGATACCATCACGAACAGCGCGATGCAGATATCGAGCCAGATTTCACGCACCGCGCGGCTCCATCCGCCAAGCAGGAAATCGCGCAGCCAGCGGGCAAACCCCTGACGCGGGCCGTAAACCTGAAACCACGCGCGCTGCACCAGCGCTTCAAGATAGGCGAGCGTTGCCGCATCAAGCGAGGTTTCGCGCGCCACCGCAAGGCTGGATGCAGCGGTGCGGTAAAGCGTGGGCAGTGCCAGCAGATCAGCATCGGGGATGCGCCGCAACCCGCCGCGCTCCATCCGGTTGATGATCGCCTCCAGCCGCCGCCAATCGCCTTCACGTTCCAGCCGGAACCGGTCCGAACGCAGCGTCGCGCTGGCAATATCGGGCGGCGCGGCGAGCTGTCCGCGCCCGAACCATGACGAGATGCGTGGTGCTTTCATCCGCCGCTCACCCGCCCCCTCATCCGATGGCTTCGCTGGCGCGGATCGCGAAATAACGGTCGATCAGGCGCGGGCCGATGGTGTCCCACGGAGCCTCGATCACGTCGATCCCCATCCGCCGCAATCGCTGCAATACCAGCTTGCGTTGCTGCGCCAGCGTATCGGCGGTGACGCTGCGGGCAAGTGTGGCGATGTCAGACGGCGGCGCGGCGACCAGTCGTTCGATCTCGCTGTCGGCAATGGTGACGAACAGCACCAGATGCTTGTCCACCAGCCGCCCCAGACTTTCAACCATCAGTTCAGCCGAGGTGGGATCGGTGAAATCGGAAAACAGCACCACCAGCGAACGGCGTTTGAGCTTTGATGCAAGGGTTGCCAGCGCGAGGGTGAAATTGGATTCGACCGCCTGATAATCCAGCCCGGCCGCCGCGCTTTGCAGGCGGTGGAAGGCGCGGGCATCGCCGATGAAGGGGGTCATGATCTGCGGGGTTTGCGCAAAGCCGAAAAGCGCGCATTTGTCTCCGCCCTTCAGCACGACATAGGCGCAGGTCAGCGCGGCCGACACCGCCCGGTCGATGCGCGGCAACCCGTCCACCGGTTCGCACATCGCCTGTCCGCAATCAAACGCGAACACGATCTGGTTGTTGCGTTCGCTTTCATTCTCACGCGCGAACAGGCGGGTGTGGCGCGCGCTGGCTTTCCAGTCGATGCGGCGGCGATCCATGCCGGGTTCATATTCTGACAGAGCCTCGAACTGCGTGCCTTCGCCCCGGATGCGGCGGTTGATCAGGCCAAGCTGGGCGTTGCGCAGGAAGGTCTGCAATTCGGGCGAGCGCACCGGCGACAGATCGGGCCAGATCCGCACCACCTGTTCAAGCGGGTGGCTCACCTGCCGCGCGCCCAGGCCCAGCGGCCCGTCCCAGCGCAGCCAGGCGCGGGTAACGGGTGCGGTGCCGCGCCGGGTGGGTGTGACGGTGGCTTCACCGCGCCAGCCGGGGGCATCGGGCAGGGGCGCAAGATAGGCGGTGATCCGCCCGCCGGGGGCCAGCCGCGCATCGCAGGCCACCGCAGCAGCAACCCCGGTGCGCCGCCCGCTGGTGAAGCGCGCGGTGATGGCAAGCGTTGCGGGTTGGCCGACTTCGACATCATCGGGGGCCTGCACATCCCACACCGCGCAGCGGCCCGCCAGCAGCGCATCGGCCACCACCAGCGCCAGCAACACGGCCCCCGCCAGCGGGGCGATCACCCATGCGCCGGGAGAAGCTGCCGCGATCACCAGCGCCACCGGGGCGAGGCCGGCAAACACCCACGCCGCACGCTCGGTCGGCACCAGCGGCAGCGGCGGCAGGTTTACGCGGGGGAGGGCGAGGCGCGCCATTGCCTATCGAGGTGCCTGCGTGGCTTCGACCAGTTCGGCCACCAGCGCCTCCATATCGCGTCCCTCGATCTCGGCAGCAGGGCTGAGCGTCAGGCGGTGGCGCAGGACCGGCACGGCCAATGCTTTCACATCATCGGGGATCACATAGGCGCGCCCTTCCAGCGCAGCGCGGGCGCGGGCCGCCCCGGCCAGCAGCACGGCCGCGCGCGGGGATGCGCCGACGGTGAGTTCGGCGTGTTCGCGGGTGGCGCGGATCAGGCGCACGACATAGCGGGTGATGTCATCGGCCACGGTGACTTGCGACAAGGCGGCGCTGGCGGCGATAAGCACGGCAGCATTGGTGACAGCCGTCACGCCCAGATCGGCGGGCCGCTGCGGGCCGCTCCGCTGGCCATAAGTCGCCACGATCCGCGCCTCTTCATCTTCAGCCGGATAGGGCACCAGCAGTTTGAACAGGAAGCGGTCAAGCTGGGCTTCGGGCAGCGGATAGACGCCCTGGTTCTCGATCGGGTTCTGGGTCGCGATCACCATGAACCGTTTGGGCAGGTGGTGGGTTTCCCCGTCCAGCGTGACGCGGCGTTCCTGCATCGCTTCGAGCAGTGCGGCCTGGGTCTTGGGCGGGGTGCGGTTGATTTCATCGGCCAGCAGCAGATCGCAGAAAATCGGCCCGCGTGTCAGGGTGAACTGGCTGGTCTGGAAGTTGAACAGGTTCGACCCCAGAATATCGCCCGGCAACAGATCGGGGGTGAACTGGATCCGCCCGAAATCGAGGCCGAGCGCGGTGGCAAAGGCATTGGCGAGGAAGGTCTTGGCGGTGCCCGGCGGGCCTTCCAGCAGCACGTGGCCTTCGGATAGCATCGCGGTCAGCAGCATGTCGACCATTGCTTCCTGCCCGACAATCGCTTTGGCGGTTTCGGCGCGGATCGCGTCGGCTAGGGTGCGAACGTCGCTTAGGGTCATGGTCATGGGGTTATTGTCCCTGTGATAACTTGGTGGTCAGGTGATCGAGCGCCTGCGCGGCACTGAGAATATCGGCAGGCCGTGTCGCGGCCTCCAGCCGGGCGGCGCGGCGGCTGAACGGTTCTTCGTGCGGCAGGCGGCGGGCCAGCGCGGCGTCAATCGCATCACGGTCAGGCCGGGCAAGACCCAGCCGTTCTGCCATGCGCCGCGCCGACAATGCCGCATAGGGCGCGGCCAGCAGCGGCAGGCGGCGCGCGCGCACAATCAGGCTCGCCCCGTTGGCGATCAGCCGCTGCTTGCCAAATGCTATCGCTGGTTCGCTGGCGATGGCGGGCGGGCCAAACCGCTGGA
>JAHJSJ010000033.1 GCA_018830415.1 Alphaproteobacteria bacterium
CAAGCCGGGCGGCGGGCAGGCGGGCACCGGGCAGGAATTGTTCGCCGGGATGATCCTCTCCAACGAACCGGGCTATTACAAATCGGGCGCGTTCGGCATCCGGATCGAAAATCTGGTGCTGGTCGAAGAACGGCAGATTGCGGGGATGGAAGGCCGCTATCTGGGGTTTGAAACGCTGACCTTTGTGCCGCTGGATCGCAGGCTGATCGCGCGCGAACTGCTGACCGCAGACGAAATCGCGTGGGTCGATGGCTATCACGCCAAGGTGCGCACGCTGCTTTCGCCCCGGCTCGACGGCGATGATCTGGCATGGCTGGAGCGCGAGACGGCGGCGCTATAGCCCCTTCCCAAGGCGGGGGGGAGAAGGCTTGCCGCCGTCCCCTTGTTCCGGTAATGTTCCAACATTGGCGAGTCGCGGAAGGCGGCTTGCCTTCGGGAGGAACACAGATGATCGGCTATGTTACGGTTGGCACCAATGATTTGCCGCGCGCGGCGGCGTTCTATGATGCGATTGCCGCGCATTTCGGGGTTGGGCGGATGATGGACACGGAAAGCTTCATCGCGTGGGGATCATGGGGCGGCGCGCCGGGGATCGCCGCGACCAAACCGTTTGATGGGCAGCCCGCGAGCGTAGGCAACGGGGTGATGGTCGCCCTGCAGGTCGAAAGCCCGGACAAGGTTGATGCGATCCATGCCACCGCAATCGCCCACGGCGCCGCCGACGAAGGCGCGCCCGGCCCGCGCGGGGATGATGGGTTTTATGCCGCCTATTTCCGCGATCCCGATGGCAACAAGCTGAACGCGTTCTGCATGGTCACGCCTGCCGAAAGTTGAGGCTCGCCTGCGCAGGATCAGGCCGGGCCAGACCTGCCTAGGCCGGGCCTTGATCGCTCCAGACCCCTCCTCGCCCGATGTTTCACGTGAAACATCGCAGACGGGTGGGGCAGGTTCAGCGCATCAGCCCGCCGATCAGGTTGCGTACAAACCGGCCCACGATTGGCCCGGCCAGATCGGTCGCGATCGATCCGGCGGCTGAGGTAACGCCCGAGGCCACCGGGTTCGACCGGCTTTTCTTGCCCAGTATTTTTGACGCCGCCATCCCCGCCGCGCCGCCCATCGCAACCTTGGCCCCGCGCGACATCGCCTTGCCCCACAGATTGGGGCTTTTACGAGGCTGCCCGCGCACATCCTCCTCGCCGCGCTCCTCTACCTCGGCTGCGGTGGCGGCGGCATCGGCGGCTTTGGCGGCGATCACTTCCTCGGCGCTTTCGCGGTCGATCAGGGTATCATATTTGCCATCCAGCGGGCTGACAGACTGGATGATTGCGCGCTCTTTCGGCGTCACCGGGCCAAGCCGTGAACGCGGCGGTTTGATCAGGGTGCGCTGGACGATGGTGGGCGCGCCCTTCTCGTCCAGCGTGGAAACCAGCGCTTCGCCCACCTTCAGCTCGGTGATCGCCGTTTCGACGTCCAGATCGGGATTGACGCGAAAAGTCTCCGCCGCCGCCCTGATCGCGCGCTGATCGCGCGGGGTAAAGGCGCGCAAGGCGTGCTGCACCCGGTTGCCCAGCTGGCCTGCGACTTTCTCAGGAATATCAATCGGGTTCTGGGTGACAAAATACACCCCCACCCCCTTTGACCGGATCAGCCGCACCACCTGTTCGATCTTGTCCATCAACGCCTTGGGCGCATCGTCGAACAACAGGTGCGCTTCATCGAAGAAGAACACGAGCCGGGGCTTTTCCGGGTCGCCGATTTCGGGCAGGCTTTCGAACAATTCGGCCAGCAGCCACAGCAGGAACGTCGCGTAAAGCTTGGGGCTGCGCATCAGCTGATCGGCGGCAAGCACATTGACATAGCCGCGCCCCTTATCGTCCACTTGCAGGAAATCATCGATTTCCAGCGCGGGTTCGCCAAAGAAATTGCCCGCCCCTTGCGCCTCGAAACTGAGCAGCTGGCGCTGGATTGCCCCGACTGAAGGCCGCGTGACATTGCCATATTTGCCCGATAATTCCGCGGCGTTCTCACTCGCCCATTGCAGGATGGCTTGCAGATCGGCGAAGTTGAGCAACAGCAGGCGGTTTTCATCCGCATGGCGGAAAATGATTTGCAGCACGCCTTCCTGCGTCTCGTTCAGATCGAGCAGCCGGGCCAGCAGCAGCGGCCCCATTTCCGAAATCGTGGTGCGGATCGGGTGGCCTTGCTCGCCGAACAGATCCCAGAAAATCACCGGATTATCGGCATAGGAATAATCGGTGATGCCCAGTTCCTTGGCCCGCGCCTCAAGGCTGGCGGCGTGTTTGAAGGTGGGCGAACCCGGCATCGCGATGCCCGACAGATCGCCCTTCACATCGGCGACAAACACCGGCACCCCGGCGGCGGAAAAGCTTTCTGCGATGCCTTGCAAGGTCACGGTCTTGCCGGTGCCGGTCGCGCCCGCGATCAGCCCGTGGCGGTTCGAACGGCTCAGCGCGAGCGCTTGGCGCGATCCGTCCCCGCCCAGCCCCAGATAGATGTCGCCTGCCATGTCCGTCATTGCCCGTCCCTGAAATTGCCTGTTCGCAGGTGATGTGCAGGGCCGCGCGGCGGCGGTCAAGTTCTCGACTTGGCGGCGAATTGGGCTATGGGTCGCGCCATGGTTAGCCCTGCGCCGTTTGTCCTGCTTGATGATGCCCGCGCCGGAGCGGCTGCGGCGGATGCATTGCTGTACGAAAGCCCGCGCAAGGTGTTTGTCGCCGCCCATCCCGATCAGGTTGAAAGCACGCTCGA
>JAHJSJ010000004.1 GCA_018830415.1 Alphaproteobacteria bacterium
ACGGTCAAATTCGGCATAGGCCTGCGCCAGTTTCAGCCCGAAGGTGACGGGCTCAGCATGGATCCCGTGGCTGCGGCCAATTGTCGGCGTGTATTTGTGCTCCATCGCGCGGGTCTTGATCGCTGCCAGCAGCGCGTCGGTGTCTGCGATCAGAATATCGGTCGCGCGCGCCAGTTGCACCGACAGAGTGGTGTCGAGCACGTCCGATGATGTCATGCCTTGATGCATGAAGCGCGCTTCATCACCAACCTGCTCGGCCACCCAGGTGAGGAAGGCGATCACGTCATGCTTGGTCACCGCCTCGATTGCGTCGATGGCGGGAACATCAATCACCGGATCGGTTGCCCACCAGTCCCACAGCGCCTTGGCGGCAGATGGCGGCACCACGCCAAGTTCGCCGAGCTTTTCGGTAGCGTACGCCTCAATCTCGAACCAGATGCGATATTTCGCTTCGGGTTCCCACAAGGCGGTCATTTGCGGGCGGGCATAGCGGGGGACCATGGGTGGGACGTTCCTTCCAGACGGGGCAGTGGCGGCGCACGGCGCCGGGTGGGGCGCTATTGCGGCGGGGCTTGATTGGCAAGGGTGCGCGCGCCGCTGGCAAGGCGCTGTCCACGCATCAGCCTGATTCTTGTGCCGCAGTTGTAACGCC
The DNA here is from genome assembly GCA_018830415.1 of Alphaproteobacteria bacterium. Lineage (GTDB taxonomy): Bacteria > Pseudomonadota > Alphaproteobacteria > Sphingomonadales > Sphingomonadaceae > Erythrobacter. Next base: position 653 of record JAHJSJ010000004.1, read on the forward strand.
TCTACGGTCCGGCGCGAAGGCTCAGACCGGAGGAATATGTAATGCCAAGGTCAGCCCAGCAGTCCGCAGCCGGGGCGACCGCGCCTAAAACCGTTGCCCAGAAACTTCAGGAAGAACGCTATCCGCCGTTTGTCCGCGTTACCATGCGGCGCTGGGTCAAATGGTATCTTGATGGGACCGAAGCGTTCTGGCCGTTCAGCGATGTGGCAATCCGGTTTCTGATTGCCATGTGGTTTTTGCGGTCGGGTCTGGTCAAACTGAACAATTGGGACGGCGCGGTTTTTCTTGCGGCGAATGAATATCCGGTTGGCTGGATGGATCCGGTGAGCGCTGCGACAACCGGTCTTGCGATCGAACTGATCGGCCCGGCGTTGCTGATCGCAGGGTTCATGACCCGTCCGGCGGCGATGACAATGGCGGCGCTGACGATTGTCAGTCAGGCGGTTTACATCCCCACAACCAGCAACCTGATCGCTGGCGCGATTCTGATCTGGTATGCTTTTCACGGGCCTGGGGTGATCTCGATCGACCGCGCGGTGGCCGGAGGGATCAAGCAAAGCGCCTTGCCGCTGGCTCGTCCGGCGATTGTGGCATCGGAGTTTGCGCGCGAGCGCCTCGCTCCAGTCATCATGGCGATTACGCGCGTCTGGATTGCGGTCAGCTTGCTCAATCATGCGCAGTTGATTCAGCCCTCGGTCGCAGTTCAGACATGGCTGCCAACCACAATCTTTGCCGGTTTTCCGGGCTGGCTGGCGGTGATTTTCGCGGGGCTGTTCCTCACTGGGTTTGGTGCGGTGATCGTTTCCTATACCCTGTTCCCGCTTATCCTTGCCTACATGATCATCGGCGCGCATCCTGCGGTTACGCTGTTTCCGTTCCTGTTTCTCGGAATTTATGAGGCCAAAGGGGCGGGTTTCCTGTCGCTTGATAGGGCTATTCTGGCGTGGCTCGACAAGAACATCCTGTTTGATCGCGCCTATGCCGACATTCCTGAAAGATGGCCACATATCGTGATTGTGGGTGCCGGGTTTGGCGGGCTTGCAGCGGTGACCAAGCTTAAACGTCTGCCGGTGCGGATCACTCTGATCGACAAGCGCAATTATCACCTGTTTCAACCGCTGCTGTATCAAATTGCCACGGCAACCCTGAACCCGGCGGACATTGCCACCCCGATCCGCAGCATGTTCAAGGGCGATGGCAATGTCCGTGTGATCAAGGGAGAGGTGAATGCGATCAATCCCGCCGCCCGCACCGTAACATTCGATCAGGATTGTACATTGTTCTATGATCGTCTGGTGCTGGCGACCGGTGCGACGCACAGCTATTTCGGGCGCGATGAATGGCGCCCCTATGCGCCGGGCCTGAAGACCATTGAGGACGCGGTGGCGGTGCGGGGAGAAATCCTCAACGCATTTGAACTCGCCGAAGCCGCTGGCGATCCGGCGCGGGTGGAGCGGTTGTTGACCTTTGTCATCGTGGGCGCCGGGCCGACCGGGGTTGAACTGGCCGGCGCGATCGCCGAACTCGCCAAAGTCAGCGTCGCGCGCGAATTTCGCATGATCGATCCGGCCAGCGCACGGATCATCCTGGTTCAGTCCGGCCCGCGCATTCTCCCGTCATTTCCGGAAAGCCTGTCGCAGCGGGCGACCAGAACGCTGGAAAATCTGGGCGTTGAAATCCGCACCAATAGCCGCGTGACCGAAATTGCCGAAGCGCAGGTGCGGATCGGCGACGATACGGTGATCGAAACCGAAACGGTGCTGTGGGCGGCAGGCGTTGCCGCATCACCGGCGGCACGGTGGCTGGGTGCCAATGATGATCGCTCTGGCCGGGTTTTGGTGAATGACCTGATGCGGGTGCTGGACAAGGATGGCAAACCCATCGACGATATTTTCGCCATCGGTGATACCGCCGGCAGCAATGCATGGAATGGCGACC
>JAHJSJ010000034.1 GCA_018830415.1 Alphaproteobacteria bacterium
ACTGTCAGCAGCAATGACCGGCTGGCTGGCTGACCCCGGCTGCAACCTGCGCACCGAACTGTCAGCATGGGCCGATGCGCGCGAAATCGAATATGATTGATTGCTAATGCGGCTGAGCGAGTGCTGCACGCGCCGCCCCGCACGTGCAATGCTTGACAGACCCCCCTGCAACAGGCGAGTCCCCCCAAAGGGCAATTCAGGTAAATTCACACTCACAGCCTCGGCAGAAGGCGCGGACCCGGGTCATGGATAGCGAGCACGACGAAAGCGCAGATGGCGCTGGCGAAACCCCCAGCGTCGGGGCAGGGGCGCAATTGCGCGCCGCACGTGAAGCGCTGCGGATCGATCTGGCGCAAGTCGCGGCTGAAACCCGGATTCCCGTGCGTCACCTTCAGGCTATCGAGTCCGGGCAATTCGAGGCATTGCCTTCGCGCGCCTATGCGATCGGCTTTTCACGCACCTTTGCCAAAGCCGTAGGCCTTGACCCAGTCAAGATCACCGATGCGGTGCGATCGGAACTTGCCGATGGCACGATGCGCCGCACGGTGCCCGGATCGGGGATGGAACCGGGCGATCCGGCGCGGCTGCCTTCGGCAGGGCTGGCGTGGGCGGGGGCGATCGCGGCGCTCGTGCTCGCGGTCGGAGCATTTGCATTCTACAGTTCCTATTTCGGCGCGGGAACCGAGCCTGGCTCGCTTCTCACTCCGGCCCCTGATCCTGCGCCAGCACCCGTCGCCCAACCGATCACGGCGATGACTTCGCCTGATCCGGGCGCGGTCGTGGTGCTGACCGCGCTCGAAGACGGCGTGTGGCTGCGATTATACGAGGAAGGCGGGGAACGGCTGCTCGAACGCACGTTGCAACGGGGTGAGACTGTGACTGTTCCGGCCACCGCCACCGATCCCCGGATCAATACCGGACGCCCCGATGCGCTGGAAATTACTGTCGGCGGCAAGCCAGCTGCCAAGCTGGCTGATCGGGCGATGACCCTGTCAAACGCGCCGGTTTCGGCCGCAGCGCTGCTGGCGCGCAAGCCATCGGCGCAAGAGGTTGCCCCGGATGTGACTGCCGCAGGCAGTGCGCCTGCTGCGATACGGAGCGCACCGTCGCGGCCTGCCCCTGTCACGACATCGCGCAGTTCGCAGGTTCCAGCAGTTCCGACAGCGCCTGCGCCCGATAATACGCCTTCCCCGTCGCCGGAGCCTTCGAGTAACGGTAATGACGAGGCCGCGCCCGACTGATCATCGCAATGCGTCGCGATTTATCGTTGATTAGGGTGTGACGCGCCCTCGACTTGGCGGTCGGGACGCGGCAAGGATTCCGTATCTGTTCATGCGCGGCGCTGCAAACCTGCGCGGCTATTACTAGGGAGCCTGACGAGCCATGACCACCGCGTTCCGGATATTCCCATTGCGGCTTGCTGGCGTGGCACTTGCTGCGGCGACGATCGTGACCGCGCCCGTGCCCGTTATGGCGCAGGATAATGCGGCAGAGGCGCGCATCCGTAAGATCGAGTCCGAAGTGCGCGCCTTGCAGCGCAAGGTGTTCCCCGGTGCCGATGGACGCTTTTTTGAACCGCAGATTGCGCCGGGAACCGAGGGAAGCGCTGCCACTAACTCGAACATCGGCGCCCCCGCGACCACTGCGGTGACTGATATTCTGGTGCGGCTCGATGCGTTGGAAGGGCAGTTGCGGACACTCACCGCGCGCTCGGAAGAGCAGGCCAATGCGTTGTCGCAGATGGAAACACGGCTGGCGGTGCTTGAGACGGCGGCGGACGCTCCGATGAGCCTTCCGGCTCCGGTTTCGGCGGCTGGAACCACCGTTATGATCCCGCCGGTTCCGACCCCGGCGGCTTCGTCCCCCAGAGTTTCGACACCAACAGTTTCGGCTCCAGCAGCATCGCCCCCCGTGGCCGCGCCGAGCGCGAGCCGCCTTGCCGCCGTACAGGAAATTGCCAAACCGCAAACCGCCGATGCCGGTGATGACGAATATTCCTATGGCTTCCGCTTGTGGAACGCGGGCTTCTATCCCGAAGCGCGCCAGCAACTGACCAAGTTCGTCGAGCAATACCCCACCCATTCGCGCATCAGTTTTGGCCGCAACTTGCTGGGCCGCGCGTTCCTCGACGACAACCTGCCCGAAGATGCAGCGCGCTGGTTCCTGCGCAACTATCAGGCGAACAAGAACGGCGACCGCGCGGCTGACAGCCTGCTCTATCTCGGCGCGTCGATGATCGCGATGAAGGATACCAAGCGGGCCTGTATCGCGCTGGCCGAATTTGCCGAAACCTATCCGCTGATCGCTTCCGGGCGGCTGGCCGATGAGTATCAGGCCAACCGGGCCAAGGTGACGTGCAGCTAAGCGAACCCGCGCCAGCGCTGACCGCGCGCTTCGCCGCTGATCTGGCGGCGCTGTGGCCTGAGGCAGAGCGTGATGGCCCGCTGGGGTTGGCGGTGTCGGGCGGGCCGGACAGTCTGGCGCTGCTACTGCTCGCCCATGCGGCCTTGTCCGGTCAGATCACGGTCGCCAGCGTCGACCACGGTTTGCGGCCCGAAGCGGCGGGCGAGGTGGCGCTGGTCGAGCGGATCGCGGGCGCACGCGGGATTCCGTTCACCGCGCTGCGGGTCGATCTTGCCCCCGGCAATGTGCAGGCCCGTGCGCGTGAGGCGCGTTATGCCGCGCTGGCAGGCTGGGCGCGGGATATGGGGCTGGGCGCAGTCGCCACCGCGCACCACGCCGATGATCAGGCCGAAACCCTGCTGATGCGGCTTAACCGGGGGAGCGGACTGTCGGGGCTTGCCGGGGTGCGCGCCCGCACCACGATTGTTGGCAGCGAGGTAACGCTGCTGCGCCCGTTGCTGGGCTGGCGCAAGGCAGAGCTGGCGCAAGTGGTCGCGGGTTGCGGTATCACCCCGGCCAGCGATCCCTCCAACGCCAATCCCGATTTTGACCGCGTGCAGATGCGCGCGCGTCTGGCCGAGGCGAGCGACTGGCTTGACCCGGTGCAACTGGCTGCCAGCGCCGCGCATTTGACCGAAAGCTGGCAGGCGCTCGATTGGTATGCCGAATGCGATTGGCATGAGATGGTGATGCGCGATGACACTGCGCCCGGCACGCCGGTCTATTCCTATTGCGCCAATGCGCCGCGGGTGGTGGGAATTGAAACGCTGGTGCGGATTATCGCCGCGCTGGGCGGCCATGCCACACGCGCGGAAGCCGCGCGGGTGTGGGATCGGCTATGGCAGGGCAACAACGCCTCGATCGGCGGCGTGCTGGCTCAGGCTGGCGTTGAGCGGGTCGAGAAAGTGGGGGTGATGATGCGCGTTTGGCGCTTCCGCCGTGAACCGCTGAGGAACGCGGCGCATTGAAAGCGGGCGCGGGGTTGCCCGCTGTTTGGGTTACAGCACTTTGTCGCCCACGCTCACCATCTTGCCGCGCGTGATGATGACCTTGTCCCCGCGCTTGGCCGCAGCGAACAGTTTGGCCGCAAATTCATCGGGCACAGCGACGCAGCCGTGACTGGCATAGCCATTCATCACCGGCGAGCCGTGGATCGCAATTCCATCCCATGTCAGCCGCAAGGTGTGAGGCATCGGGGCGTTGTTGTATTTTTCCGAGATATTGTCCTTCTCCTTGGTCAGGATCGGGAAAGTGCCGAGCGGCGTGGGATGCGACTGCGTGCCAAGCAGGGCGACCGCCGTGCCGATTTCGTGTCCATCGCGGAACGCGCTGATTACCCGCGCGTCCAGATCGACGGTCACGACCAACTTGCCCGCTTTGGGCGCAGCGCTTTCATCCCAGAACCAGTCGCCATAGCGGATCGAACCTTCGATCGGCAGGATCGACTTGATCACGAAAGGATCGTTTTTGCTGACAGCAGAAGGGGTGGGGGTCGCCGCTGGTTTGGGAAGCGGCTGCACCATCTCGTTTGCGATCACCCGCACCGCCGGGTTGCGCGAGGCTCCGGCAAGGCCAGCCGTCACGCTGTCATCGCCAAGCGGCATTTCGGCGTCGGGATCAATCCGTTCAAACGCATCCGAAGCGCGCGTTGCGATCAGTTGTGCGGATTCGGCGGTGTGGCCTGCGCTGGCCTGCGCGGCGGCGAGCACCGGCAGCGCGGCAACTGCAGCCAAAGCGAGCGGGAGTGCAAGAATCGTCCTCATGCCTGCAATTATGCCGCCTTATCC
>JAHJSJ010000035.1 GCA_018830415.1 Alphaproteobacteria bacterium
AGCTCCAGCACCAATGGCAGCGGCGCCACCATCAGCGCCGATATCAGCATCACTCCCTTGCGCACGCGGTTGACCCCCCAGCCGCGTTCAAGCAGCCAGGTCGATCCCCAACCCGCCAGCAACGCGCCCAGTCCCGATCCGGCAAAGGCAATCGCCAGCGGCACGCCCAGTTCAATCGTCGAAAGGCCGAATTCCTTGCGGTAATAATCCGCCAGCCAGAAGTTGATAAACCACCACGTCATGTCGGATAACGCCTTGGCCCCGACGATGGCCCACGTCTTGCGGTTGGTCAGGATCGGGCCGTAACCGGCGGTGTCGCTGCCGCTATCCGCTGGCGTTTCGTCAACGGTGCGTTCGCGCAGCTGGCTGAGCCCGCGCGCGAGCCATATCCATGCGAGCAGCGAAATAAATCCGCCAATCCCGCCCGCCACCAGCGCGCCGCGCCAGCCCACCGTCAACGCCAGCGCCGGGATCACGAACGGCATCGCAATCGTTCCGGCACCGGCCAGCATCGTCGCGAACCCGAAGGCGAAGGAACGTTGATTGGGCGGGAACAGGGTCGCCACGGTCTTGATGGTCAGCGGGGTCTGCACCGCCTCTGTCAGCCCCAGCCCGATCCGCGCTGTCACCACCTGCCAGGTGGTGATCGCCCAGCCGTGCGCGATGGCGGCAAGGCTCCACGCCGACGCACCCACCTGCATCGAACGGTTCACCCCCAGCCGATCAACCAGCCAGCCGGTGAACAGGAACGCAAAGGCTGCGGAAAATTGCGTGACCGCTGCCAGATCACCGAAATCGCTGTCGCTCCAGCCGAAATCCGCCATCATGTCGGGCTTGAGGATGGCGATGATCGGACGATCCATCGCGTTGAACACCCCGGCGATGCACAACACCGTGAACAGCGACCAGCGCAGACGGCTGGACAGGGGAGAAGATTGTGCGGCCATCACAGGTTCCTAGCTGGGAGAAGAGGGGCGGGACAAGCGTGGCCGGACAAGACAAGGGCCGCCAGATCGCTCTGGCGGCCCTGTTCTTATCATGCGACCAGAAGGCGCTCCATCACATGCGGGCGCGCAGGCTGATCCCGACATAACGATCCGCCTCACGCGGGATTTGCAGGCGCTGGCCATTGCCAACGTTGAGCAGCGCGAAGCTTTCATCGGTGATGTTGCGGATATGGAAGGTCAGGCGATAATTGTCATCCGGATCCGAAAAACCGACTGACGCGTTCCAGATGCCGTAGCCATCAAGTGGGCCGCTTTCGCCAAGATCGGAGAATTGCGAGCTCAAGTGGCGGAAATCGGTATCGAGATACAAGCCGAACCCGCCAAGGTCGGCTTCGTAACTGGCACCCAGAGTATAGGTGAACTTGGGGGCCAGCGGCAATCTGGTGCCATTGCGGGCATCAGGCGCGTTGGTGATCGGATTGGGATTGAATTCCTTCACCTTGGCATCGGCATAGGCACCGCTCGCGCGCAAGGTCAGCCCGCTGACTGGCACCACGACAAGATCGGCTTCAAAACCTTCGGTCTTGACCGTGCCCGCATTGGTCAGGTTGGTGATGATGGTGCCGTTCAGATTGACAAAATTATTGGCCTGAAACCCATCATATTCAACCGTAAACGCGGCCAGGTTGAGCTGCACGCGATTGTCGAGGAACTGCGATTTGATCCCCGCTTCGAATGCGTCGGATGTCTCGGCATCGATCGGCACCGCATTATTGGGCGCGGTGTGATTGAAAAACACGTTGAAGGCCGGGCCCTTATACCCGCGGGTATAGCTGGTATATAGCATGATGTCGTCTGCTGCATAAACCTGCAAAACGGCTTTGCCCGACAAATTGCCGTTGGTGCTTGAGCCGGTTGACAGGTTGGTGCCATTGCCGCCGCTGGCGATCGTGCCGCCTGCCGGGCTGCCCGATACGCCTGGCCCGGTTGCAGGCAGGCCGGTCGCAGCGTTGACGCCCGGCGCGCGGAAATGGCTGAACTCCAGATCATCCCATGTATAACGCAGCCCTCCAGTCAGCGCGATCATATCACTGAAACGGTAGGTTGCCTGACCAAACACGGCATAGTTTTCCGATGTAACATCGCTGTCCGAAGTTGCAGTGGGGAAAATCGTGTTAACCGTGTCAGCAAGGTTGCACGGCTGGCCGCCCGTAAGCGGATCAACCGGCAGTGTCGAACTGGCGCAAGTAACGACTTCGCGCGTGAACTGCTGCTCATTGTCTGATCGCCAGGCAAATGCCCCGACCTGATAGAAAAAGTCCTCTGATGTGTCCGACGCCAACCGCACTTCGAGCGAATATTGCTCGGTCTTTACCGTGCCGTCATCGTGCAATTCAGCAGTGCCGACCAGCGCGCGCGGCAGGAAATCGCCTTCACGAATTTCGCGGTTTTTCCAGTTGCGATAGCCCGCGACAAAGCTCAGCGTGTGGCTGTTGAAAACATCAAAGTCGCCCGATGCGGTCAGGCTCCACTGTTCGTCGCGGGTCTCGGTGACCAGATTGTGGTTGACGTAGCGCTGATCGAGCCCCTGCGCCACGCCGCCAGGCAGGCCAAGTTCGGCATCCAGCACCGCACCACGGCTGACCGTAGTGATATCGGCGCAGCAATCATCATCCGCCTTGAAGTAATCAGCGATCAGGCGGATTTTTGCCGAACCATTGTCGTAATCGACGATCCCACGTGCGCCATAATGTTCATACCCGTTCACGTCTTCTTCCTGCCCGCCGAAGACGTTGGTGATGTTGCCATCATAGGTGCCGTAAAATCCGGTGATGCGGCCGCTGAGGTTTTCGCCCAGCGGGCCGGAAATTGCCGCGCGAAGGCGATATTCATTGCCTTCAAACCATTCGGCGCGCGCTTCGGCTTCGAGAGTGTCGGTGCCGCCCTTGGAAACCATGTTGACGAGGCCCGCCGAAGCGTTTTTGCCGAACAGGGTGCCCTGCGGCCCGCGCAGAACTTCGATCCGTTCAAGATCGACAAGATCCATGAACGCCTGGCCAGAACGTGACAGCACGACGCCATCGACAACGGTGGACACACTGGGTTCGGCGGCGACCGAGAAGGTGATCGTGCCGACGCCGCGCATCACAATCGCGCTGTTGGCGCTGGTGGTGCCCTTGCGGAAGGTTACTGATGGAACCAGCCGGGTCAGACCTTCAAGGCTGGTGGTGCCGGTTTGCTCGAGTCGATCAGCGGTGATTGCGGTGATCGCAATCGGCACATCCTGAACATTTTCAGATACTTTTTGTGCAGTTACAAGGATTTCGGCAATGCCGCCGGTGTCCTCTGCTTCATCCTGCGCGAGCGCCGGAGCGGCGTGCATCAGCGCCAGCGAACTGGCGGAAACTGCAAGCGCCTTAAGCGCAATTCTGGTGGTGACGGACATATTGCTCTCTCCCCTCAAACCTGATCAACTCATTTGACGATCGTCAGATCATCGCCCGTGCGGTCGATCTTTGGACGCTTGAGTTGCGCTTTCTGTCGCTGTATGTCAAGCGGTGTCAGAAAGCACCAATATGGGGAGTTAAGGGCGTTGGCGTCGCAGTTGGCTGCACTTCAGGATGGATTCGCCCTGTTGCTGGGCGGGCATTCTATTGCCAGTCACAGGCTTGGTTTACCTGCCATTGCAATCGGTTCAGGCGACCCAAAGGTAGCGATGGTGCGCGGCAATTTCCGGCTCAGCGATGGGCTGCGTCCCGCCGCGCAACTTACCCAATGCGCCCGCGCTGATGACGGATTCGTGCTCTCCAGCCTCAATGAAACCGCGCGGGTGGCGGTGCGAATCGCGCCAGATGGCGGGCGGCTCAGCCTTAAGGCGCTGACCCGGCATGATCGCATCACCATCGATTTCGCTATCGGCGCGGATGATGTGCTGTGGGGCGGCGGCGAGCAGATGAGTTACCTTGCGCTCAATGGCCGCCGCTTTCCGATCTGGACGAGCGAGCCGGGCGTCGGGCGCGAACCCGGCACGGCGCTCACCGATCAGGCCAGCGCCGATGGTTCCTTTGCGGGCGGGGATTACTGGACCACCAATTACCCTGAACCGACGGTGCTGTGTTCGGCGGGCTGGGCGCTGAGCCTCGCCAATGCCGACTATTGCGAGCTGGACGCGACCGAGCCCGGACGGCTGCGCATCCACGTCTGGTCGGGCGAGGTGGCGATTGATCTGTTTGCTGGCGAGCCGGCTGATCTGGTGCGCCAGTTGGGCGCGCGGTTCGGCCCGCGTCAGCCGCTGCCTGAATGGGCGCTTGGCGGCGCGGTGGTGGGGCTTAAGGACGGGGTAAGCAGCTTTGATCGGCTCGAACGTCTGATCGACGCCGGTGCGGCCATATCGGGGCTGTGGTGCGAAGACTGGGTGGGCTTACGCGAAACCAGCTTGGGCCGCCGCCTGTTTTGGGATTGGCAATGGAACGCCGAGCGTTATCCCGGCCTGCCTGACCGGATCGCGGCGCTGAAAGCGCGCGGCATCCGGTTTATGGGCTATGTAAACCCCTATCTGGCGGTTGATGGCCCGCTTTACGCCGAAGCCGCGGAACAGGGATTTTTCGCGCGCCGGCTGGATTCTGACACCCCCTATCTGGTCGATTTCGGCGAGTTCGACGCGGGCGTGGTCGATTTCACCAACCCCGCCGCTGCGGACTGGTTTGCCGAGGAGGTAATCGGCAAGCGGATGCTCGATTTCGGGCTGGATGGGTGGATGGCCGATTTTGGCGAGTATCTGCCGGTGGATCTCAGGCTCCACAATGGCGATCCGATGCAGGAACATAACCGCTGGCCGGTGCGCTGGGCCGAGGTTAACGCGCGGGCAGTAAAATCGCGCGGGCGCACGGGCGATGTGCTGTGGTTCATGCGCGCCGGGCATACCGGTGTGCAGGCGCATTGCCCGTTATTGTGGGCGGGCGATCAGTCGGTCGATTTCAGCCGCCATGACGGCATCGGCACGGTGATCACCGCCGCGCTGTCATCCGGCCTTGCCGGCAATGCCTTCAGCCATTCGGACGTTGGCGGCTATACCAGCCTGTTCGGCAATGTGCGAAGCGCCGAATTGTTGCTGCGCTGGTATGAACTGGGCGCGTTCAGCCCCGTAATGCGCACGCATGAAGGCAACCGGCCCGACGACAACCTGCAAATTGATAGCACCCCCGAACTGATCGCAGGCTTCGTCCGCTGGAGCCGTATCCACGCCGCGCTCGCTCCCTATGCGGCGCAACTGGTGGCCGAAGCGCAGGCCAGCGGCCTGCCCGCCATGCGCGCGCTGTTCCTGCACTATCCGCAAGATCGCCAAACTTTCACGATTCAGGATCAATTCCTGTATGGGGCCGACATGATGGTGGCACCAGTAATCGAAAAGGGGGCGGCAATGCGGCGGGTCTATCTACCGGGGGATAGCGCACAGGAATGGAGCCATCTGTGGACGGGTG
>JAHJSJ010000036.1 GCA_018830415.1 Alphaproteobacteria bacterium
GCCAGCGGCACCCCGCCGCCCAGCCCGTTTTCTTCGGCGGCGGCGCGGCTGTCGGCGCTTTGATCGCGGTTGTCGCCCATCACGAACACGTGGTCGGCGGGCACCGTGTAAGGCCCAAAATTGTCCAGCCCCTGATCGCGGTAATCGATGGTGAGATAGGTCGCGCCGTTGGGCAGAGTTTCGCGCCATGTCGGCGGGGCGAAGTATTCGCGCCCGTCGGCGGCCGTTTCACGAAACTGCTCAAACCCGACAAGGCACGGCCCGTCTTTGCACATCAGCGCAGGTTCAAACGGAATGCGCACGGCTGGCACCACTTCGCGCTTGATGGCGCGGCCGTTGAGGATGATCTGCCCGCCTCGCACTTCGATCGTGTCACCCGGAAGGGCGACCACGCGTTTAATGTAATCCTCGTCCCGCAAAGGGTGCACCGGGATCACGATATCGCCATATTCAGGCGTTGCCGCCCAAATCCGCCAATCGGAGCGCGGCAGCAGGTGAAAGCTGGCCGAGGCCCATGACCAGCCATAGGGATATTTGCTCACCACCAGCCGGTCACCGACCCACAAGGTCGGCATCATCGAGGTGGAAGGGATGTAGAACGGCTTGGCGACCAGACTGTGGAACGCCAGCACCGCCAGCAGCATCAGCGCAAGGCCGCGGATTTCCGCCAGCCAGTTGACCTTTTCAGAGGTTTCATGCGCGGTTTTGTCAGTCACTTGCGGGCTTTCAGTGGTTGCCATGGGCGTTGGGCCGATCACAGAGGGATAGCTTCGATGATCACAAAGGCCTGCGCCCAGGGGTGATCATCGGTGAGGGTCAGATGAATGCGCGCCTCATGGCCTGCCGGGATCATTTCTTCAAGCCGCAAAGCCGCACCCCCGGTCAGCGCCAGCGTCGGCGCGCCGGACGAGGCGTTGACCACGCCGATGTCCTTCATGAACACCCCGCGTTTGAACCCGGTGCCGACAGCCTTGGAAAACGCCTCCTTCGCGGCGAAGCGTTTGGCGTAGGTGCCCGCGATGGTGAAGGGACGGCGGCGGGCCTTGGCGATTTCGATTTCGGTGAACACGCGGTTTTCGAACCGCTCGCCATAACGGGCGAGCGAATTGCCGATCCGTTCGATATTGCAGAGGTCTGATCCGAGACCGATGATCACGACGAACCTTTCACTATCGCGTTTGAACGGTCGCGCAGCGACCGCAAGGCCGCCACGGGGTTTGGGCGCCCGCCCGCAGCGGAAGCGAAGCTGAACCGGCGCAGCCGGGACACCCGGCCTTCAGGCCGCATGAGCGAGGAAATCGCTCGCCGGAGGGCGAGCGCAATCAAGAAAACGCTCGCAGAAATACCGCAACCAGCAACGCCAAGGCGATCACGTGGAGCATGACCTGCGATTTGAACAAGGGGTGCGCAAAATCACCCTTGGCCACCCGCAGCGCGCCGACATAGCCGAAAATCTGCAAGGCCACCCACCCAGCCGCGAACACCACCATCACCTGCGCGTTGAGCGCAAAGCCGAGGAAGCCGATGGCGATCAGGAACAGCGCAGCAGCGGCAAAGGCCCAGCGTTTCTGCGCAGCGGCAAGCGGGGGGAGATCGGCGCCCGACACCTTATCGCGCCTCATCCATCAATTCACGCATCCGCCGGATCGCGTTTTCGAGGCCGACAAACACCGCCTCACCGATCAGGTAATGGCCGATGTTGAGTTCGGCGATCTGCGGAATCGCGGCGATCGGCTGCACATTCTCAAAGGTCAGCCCGTGGCCAGCGTGGGGTTCGATCCCGTTCTTGGCGGCGAGCGCGGCCATGTCGGTGATGCGGCGCAATTCGCGTTCCACCTGCGCGCGGTCGCCATCGGCAAAGGCGTGGGCATATTGGCCGGTGTGAAACTCCACCACCGGCGCGCCGAGGCGCAGCGCGGCGTCCAATTGGCGCTCGTCCGCCTCGATAAACAGCGACACACGGATGCCCGCTCCGCGCAGTTCCTCGACAATCGGAACCAGGGTGTTGTGCAGCCCGGCAGCATCCAGCCCGCCTTCGGTAGTGCGTTCCTCGCGCTTTTCGGGAACGATGCAGGCGGCGTGGGGCCTGTGGCGCAGCGCAATCGCCAGCATTTCGCGCGTTGCCGCCATTTCGAGGTTGAGCGGCAGGTTGGTCGCCTGCTGAATCCGCGCCAAGTCTTCGTCGCGGATATGGCGGCGGTCTTCGCGCAGGTGCGCGGTAATCCCGTCGCCGCCGACCGCCGCAACAATCTCCGCCGCGCGCACCGGATCGGGATGATCGCCGCCGCGCGCGTTGCGGATCGTCGCGACGTGATCGATATTCACGCCCAGCCTGAGAGGGGGGTGGAGGGCTGCGTTCATGCTTTTCTGCTTCCGGGCTTGGTCACGTCGATGCGCGCCAGGCTTTCGGGGATGTCGCCTTCATCATAGGTCGGAAAATCAATCGCCAGCAACGGGTAGAACGGCACGCCGAGTTGGGCCGAACCGCAAGACCGGTCGATGATCGCGCATTCGGCGATCACCTCGCCGCCCTCGCGCGCGACGGCGGCAATCGCTTCGCGGCTGGAGAGGCCGGTCGTCACCACATCTTCGACCATCAGCACCTTGGCGCCCTTCTCCAGCGCAAACCCGCGTCGCAGGTGGAAGGTGCCATCGGGCCGTTCGAGGAACAGCGCATCCTTGCCCAGCGCTCGGCCCACTTCGTGGCCGATGATGATCCCGCCCATCGCGGGGGAGACCACCACGTCGATCTGTTCGCGCACCGTTGCCGGGATGCCTGCCACCACCGCTGCGGCCAGCCGCGCGGCGCGGGCGGGGTTCATCAGCACGCGGGCGCATTGCAGGTAATGCCCGCTATGCTTGCCCGAAGACAGCTTGAAATGGCCTTCAAGCAAAGCGCCCGATGCGCGGAACTCTGCCAATACGTCGTCTTCGGTCATGATTGTGCTCTGAAAAACTGTTGGGAAGCGCCGACTTGCGCGGCAATCATGGAGGCTTGCATAATTTTCTCCCTAGAAGCGCTTGAGGCACTCGGCAAGCGCGGCTAAGGGCGATGATGAGGCTGGCATATCTGCTGGCGGAACGCTGTTTTTCAACGCTTGCTGACGCAATGCGCCGATTTGCAGTATGGGGTCATAACTTAGATATTGTTTGGGCACATGATGATGGGTCAGATGCATACCCGTATGAAGTTGGCTACTCTCGCGGCGCTGGCCGCTGGCATGGCGCTGTTCGCGCCGGTTGGTGCAGGCGCGCAAGACGCGGCGATTGGTGCTCCGGCAGTGCAGGCGACTGCGCCGGATGCTGGCCTGATCGAATCGGTCACGGAGGCTTCGACCGTGACGGCGGGCGATTACACCCCGATGGCCCCGACCAAGGGCAAGGGCATGCCAACGTCCTATCAGGACGACCCGATCAAGAGCCTGACGTTTCAGGATCAGTATTCCGACAATGGCGATTACGCGCTGTGGATGCACGATGCGATCCTGATGCCGGTCATCACGATCATCAGCCTGCTGGTGCTCGGCCTGCTGCTGTATGTGGTGGTGCGGTTCAACCGCAAGGCGAACCCGGTGGCGTCCAAGACGACGCACAACACCATGATCGAAGTGGTGTGGACGATTGTGCCGGTGATCATTCTGGTGGTGATCGCGGTGCCTTCCATCACGTTGCTGGCGCGCCAGTATGAAACCCCGCCCGCAGACGCGGTTACGGTCAAGGTGACAGGATACCAGTGGTATTGGGGCTACACCTATCCCGATCACGGCGAGATCGAGGTGATTTCCAACATGCTGCCCAAGGCCGAGGCGTTGAAGCGCGGCGAACCGGCGCAATTGGCGGTGGATAACCGCATGGTGGTGCCCGCAGGCGTGCCGCTGCGCATCCAGACCACTGCGGCTGATGTGATCCACGCCTTTGCCGTGCCGTCGCTGTGGTTCAAGATGGACGCGGTGCCGGGGCGGCTCAATGAAAAGCTGCTGACCATCAAGGAACCGGGCGTCTATTACGGCCAGTGTTCCGAATTGTGCGGCTCGCGCCACGGCTACATGCCGATCGCGGTTGAGGCGCTTGCGCCCGATCAGTTCGCTGCATGGGTAAAGTCGCAGGGCGGCACGATGCCGAGCGAGGGCGCAGGCGAAGTTCCGGCAGCTGAAAAGGTCGCCGCGCTGACCGCGCGCTAAGACATAAACGAATATCATCGGAAGAGTATCTGACAATGGCTACCACCGCAGAAGGCTTTGACATCCACGGCGATGATCACGCGCATGATCACGCGGACCACAAACCGGGCTTTTTCGCTCGCTGGTTCATGTCGACCAATCACAAGGACATCGGCACGATGTACCTCATCTTTGCGATCATCGCAGGGATCGTGGGTGGGGCCATGTCGGGGATCATGCGGGTTGAGCTGGCTGAACCCGGCATTCAATACCTGACCTGGTGGGCGCAGTTCATGGGCGGCGCCAATGATATGAACACCGCGCTGCATATGTGGAACGTGTTCATCACCGCGCACGGCCTCATCATGGTGTTCTTCATGGTGATGCCGGCGATGATCGGCGGCTTTGGCAACTGGTTCGTGCCGCTGATGATCGGCGCGCCGGACATGGCCTTCCCGCGGATGAACAATATTTCGTTCTGGCTGACGGTAGCGGGCTTCCTGTCGCTGTGCTTCTCGCTGTTCGTTCCCGGTGGTTCCGGCCCCGGCGCTGGCACTGGCTGGACGGTTTACGCTCCGCTATCGACCAGCGGATCGGTTGGCCCGGCGGTCGATTTCGCGATCTTCTCGCTGCACCTTGCAGGCGCGGGTTCGATCCTGGGGGCGACCAACTTCATCACCACCATTTTCAACATGCGCGCGCCGGGGATGACCCTGCACAAGATGCCGCTGTTCGTGTGGTCGGTGCTGGTCACCGCCTTCCTGCTGCTGCTGGCGCTGCCGGTGCTGGCTGCGGCGATCACCATGTTGCTGACCGATCGCAATTTCGGCACGACCTTCTTCGATCCGGCTGGCGGCGGCGATCCGGTGCTGTATCAGCACCTGTTCTGGTTCTTTGGCCACCCCGAAGTTTACATCATGATCCTGCCGGGTTTCGGCATGATTTCGCAAATCGTGGCGACCTTCTCGAAGAAGCCGGTGTTCGGCTATCTTGGCATGGCCTATGCGATGGTGGCGATCGGCGTGGTCGGCTTCATCGTCTGGGCGCACCACATGTATACCGTGGGCCTCGACGTGAACACCAAGATGTATTTCACTGCGGCCACGATGGTGATCGCGGTGCCGACCGGGGTGAAAATCTTCAGCTGGATCGCCACCATGTGGGGCGGCAGCATCAGCTTCAAATCGCCGATGGTGTGGGCGATGGGCTTCATCTTCCTGTTCACCGTCGGCGGTGTGACCGGGGTTGTGCTGGCCAATGGCGGGATCGATGATAACCTGCACGACACCTATTATGTGGTCGCGCATTTCCACTACGTGCTGTCGATGGGCGCAGTGTTCTCGCTGTTCGCGGGCTTCTACTACTGGTTCCCGAAGATGAGCGGTCGGATGCACAGCGAATTCCTGTCGCACCTGCATTTCTGGACGTTCTTCATCGGAGTGAACGTGATCTTCTTCCCGCAGCATTTCCTCGGGATGCAGGGTATGCCGCGGCGTTACCCCGATTATCCCGAAGCCTTCGCTTTCTGGCACGCGATCAGCACTTACGGCTATTACATCATGGCTGGGTCGATGATCTTCTTCTTCGTCAACATCGGCTATGCGCTGGTCGCTGGCCGGAGGGCGGAAGCCAATCCGTGGGGCGAAGGGGCAACAACGCTCGAATGGACGCTTTCCAGCCCGCCGCCCTATCACCAGTTTGAAACGCTGCCGGTGATCGAGGATCACCACGACTACCACGATCACCGCCCGGCAACGGTCTGATCGCCATGCGGTGGCGGGGGGCATAGGCTCCCCACACCGAGCGGCACAACAATCGGCAGGGGCGCGGCGGCAATGCCGCGCTCTTCGCCAATGAGACACTAGAAGATTATGGACACCGCCTCGCCCCCGATCAGCCCGACCAGCGCCGCCGCAACCGCGGCTGCGCTCCCGGCGGAATGGCGTGATTTTTTCACGCTGACCAAGCCGCGGGTGATGACGCTGGTGATCTTCACCGCGATTTGCGGCGTGCTGGCGGCACCGGGCAGCATTCATCCGGTGCTGGGCTTCACCGCCATTCTCGCGATTTCGATGGGGGCGGGCGGTTCCGCTGCGCTCAATCAATGGTGGGAAGCTGATATCGACAAAGGGATGAAGCGCACCATGAACCGCCCTCTGCCCACCGGGCGGATGCGGCGAGAGGATGCGCGCGATTTCGGGATTTTCCTGTCAGCGACATCGGTTTGCCTGATGGGTGTGGCAATCGGCTGGCTGGCGGCTGGCCTGCTGCTGGGCGCGATCATCTATTACGCGGTGATCTACACCATGTGGCTGAAACCGCGCACCCCGCAGAACATCGTCATCGGCGGCGGCGCGGGCGCGTTTCCGCCGCTGATCGGCTGGGTTGCGGTGACGGGTGAGATTACCGCGATGCCGATGCTGCTGTTCGCCATCATCTTCTTCTGGACACCGCCGCATTTCTGGGCGCTCGCGCTGTTCGTGCAGTCCGATTACGCCAAGGTCGGCATTCCGATGCTGCCGGTGGTCGCGGGCGAGAAAGTCACCCGCCGCCAGATCATGTTCTATACCCTGCTGCTGACCCCGGTTGCGATCGCGCCGTGGGCGATTGGCGGGACGGGCTGGATCTATGGCTCGGTCGCGGTGGTCTTGTCGGCCTTGTTCATTGCGCTGGCGCTGCCGGTGGCGACGCGGATGAAGGCGGCGGACGACACAATGCTGCCCGAAAAGCGCTTGTTCAAATACTCGATCGTCTATCTGTTCGTGCTGTTTGCCGCCCTCGTGGCAGACCGCGTGGCGGCCTATCAGGGATGGATCGCATGACACCTGAAGAAGAAACCGAATACCGCCGCCGCCAGAAAAGCCGCAACCTTGTGGTTGCGGGCACGCTGTTGTTCTTCGTGGTGTTGTTCTACGCAATCACCATGGTGCGGATTGGAGACGGTTGATGGCAACGCACCCGCCCGTAATGCAGGCAAATGAAACCACGCGGAGCAATGTGCGCGTCGGCGTGCTGGCGTTCTTGGGCGCGGTGTTCATGCTCGGCCTCGGCTATGCATCGGTGCCGCTCTATCGGCTGTTTTGTCAGGTCACCGGGTTCGGCGGCACCACGCAGGTCGCGAGTGAGGTTGAGGCTGCGCGCGCCGCTGTGAATGCGACCGGGCAGAAAATCTCGATCCGCTTCGATGCCTCCACCGCGAGCGATATGCCGTGGACGTTCCGCCCGAGCCAGGCGACCGACACGATCACCATTGGTGAACGCGACATCGCTACCTATGTCGCCCGCAATGAAAGTTCGCGCTCCATCACCGGGATGGCAACCTTCAATGTGACACCGGTGCAGGCGGGCCAGTATTTCAACAAGATCCAGTGCTTCTGCTTCACCGAACAAACCCTCGCGCCGGGGCAGGAAGTGATCATGCCGGTATTGTATTACGTCGATCCGGCGATGCTGGACGATCCGAATATGCAGGGCGTTGAGCAGATCACGCTGAGCTATACTTTTCACCGCACGGATGATCCGGTAACTCCGGCGTCCGCGCGCACCAACTGAACCTTTACGCAACCCAGGGACGGGACCGACCAATGGCTGGCAAGGCAAACCACGATTATCACATCCTTGAACCCGATATCTGGCCGTTGATCGGCTCGATTTCGGCGCTGACTTTCACCAGCGGCATGGTGCTCAGTTTTCACCCCGAACTGTTCGGGATGGCATCCAAAGTTGTGGTGTGGGCGGGGCTGGCAGGATTGCTCGCGACCTTCTTCATGTGGTTCCGCAACGTGGTGATCGAGGCGCAGCGCGGCGATCATACTCCGGTGGTGCAGCTCCACATGCGTTACGGCATGATCCTGTTCATCGCGTCCGAAGTGATGTTCTTCGTCGGGTGGTTCTGGAGCTTCTTCGATTTCGCGCTGTTCCCGACCGCGCTCGAATTCGATCACGAAACCGGTGCGACCACCAGCCTGTTCGGGCAGACGGGTGCGATTGCTGCCTTCATTCCCCACGGCATGCAGGTGCTCGATCCCTTCGCGCTGCCGCTGCTCAACACGCTGATCCTGCTGTGTTCGGGCACCACGGTTACGTGGGCGCACCATTCGCTGATCCACGGTGATCGTGAAGGGCTGAAGCAGGGCTTGTGGGCAACGATTGCGCTGGGTGTATTGTTCAGTTCGATCCAGGCCTATGAATATGGGGTCGCGCCGTTCGGCTTTGGCGGCAACACCTATTCATCGGCGTTCTATATGGCGACCGGCTTCCACGGGTTCCACGTGCTGATCGGGACGATCTTCCTCAGCGTGTGCCTGTACCGCGCCTATCTCGGCCACTTCACCCCGCGCCAGCATTTCGGTTTCGAAGCCGCTGCCTGGTATTGGCACTTTGTCGATGTGGTGTGGCTGTTCCTGTTCGTCGCCGTCTATGTGTGGGGCGGCTGGGGCGCTGAATTCCATTGATGGATGCGGACGACAGTCCGACGAAAAAGAAGGGGCAGCCGGGATTATTCTCGGCTGCCCTTTCCGGTTTGTGCCCGCGCTGCGGGGCAAAGACACTGTTCGCCGCGCCCGCGCGGTTGGCGGATGAATGCGCCGGATGCGGATTGGATTTCCTGGGGCTTGAGCGCGGCGGCAGGTTTGTCGGGGTGGTGATGATGCTGCTGGCGCTGGCGCTGATCATGGCCGCGCTGGGCGTCGACGAGTGGCTGCGGCCGCCGCCGTGGGCGTCGCTGCTGTTCTGGGGGCCGGTGACGGCGGGGGCGGTGATTTTTGGCTTGCGGTTTTACAAGGCCATGTGGGTCTATCACCAATACGAGGAACGCGCAGAATGACCGCCCGCCGTGTGCCGATATTCTCGACCATCGTGGTGCTGGCGGCGGTCGCCACGATGATCGGGCTGGGCGTGTGGCAGCTGGGGCGCAAGGCTGAGAAAGAGACGCTGATCGCCCAGTATCAGGCGGCTGTCAGCAATGATGAGCCTGTCACCTTTCCCGTCGCGGGGGCCGAGATCGATGCCGTGCTGTATCGGCGCAGTGCCATCAATTGCCTGTTCACGGTGGGCGATTGGCGTTCGATTTCCGGACGCAGCCTGACCGGACGTAGCGGTTTTGTGCATATCATTGGATGCGGAACGACCACGGCCACGACCGAAACTGACGAGATTGCCTATGTGCAGGCGGGATGGTCTGCCGACAAGATGCCGCCCAACTGGGACGGCGGCGAAGTCAGTGGGCGGATCACTCCCAACCGGGAAGGTGCGGTGCGCCTTGTGGCCGACCCGCCAGTAGGCGGACTCGCAGCGAATGCCGCTCCCGATCCCGCTGACCTGCCCAACAACCACCTCGCCTATGCCGGGCAGTGGTTCTTCTTCGCGCTGACCGCGCTGGTCATCTACGTGCTGGCATTGCGCCGCCGTCGCCGCTAGGCGCTCATCCCCATGCAATACGTATCGACACGCGGCAGCGCACCGGCGCTTGATTTCGAAGGGGTGACGCTGGCCGGCCTCGCCAGCGATGGCGGCCTCTATCTGCCCGCCGAATGGCCGCGGTTCAGCGCAGCCGAGATCCGCGATATGCGCGGGCTCGCCTATCCCGATCTGGCCGCGCGGATCATGGTGCCGTTCGTCACCCCCAGCCTTTCCGAGGACGAACTGCTCAGCCTGTGCCACGCGGTCTATGGCGATTTCGGCCATGCCGCCGTTACCCCGCTGGTGCAGCTGGATCAGCAGCACTGGCTGCTCGAACTGTTCCACGGCCCGACGCTGGCGTTCAAGGACGTGGCGCTGCAACTGCTCGGACGGCTGTTCGAAACTTTCCTTGAGCGGCGGGGTGAGCGCATCACCATCGTCGGCGCGACCAGCGGTGATACCGGATCGGCGGCTATCCAGGCGGTGGCGGGGCTTGATCGGGTGGAAATCTTCATGCTCCACCCCAAGGGCCGGGTGAGCGATGTCCAGCGCCGCCAGATGACCACGGTGCGCGCGCCCAATGTCCACAACCTCGCGATCGAAGGCAGCTTTGACGACGCGCAGGCGCATGTGAAGCGGATGTTCAACGATGGCGATGTGACCACGACGCTCAACCTCGGCGCGGTCAATTCGATCAACTGGGCGCGGCTGATGGCGCAGGTGGTCTATTACTTCGCATCCGCGCTGCAACTGGGCGCGCCCGACCGGACGGTGGCCTACAGCGTGCCGACGGGCAATTTCGGTGATGTCTTTGCCGGTTATGTCGCCGAAAAGATGGGCCTGCCGATTGAACGGCTGATCGTCGCCACCAACATCAACGACATTCTCCACCGCGCCTTGACCAGCGGCGATTATTCGGCGGGCGGGGTCACGCCGACGATCACCCCGTCGATGGATATTCAGGTCTCGTCGAACTTTGAACGGCTGCTGTTTGATGCCGGAGGCCGCGACGGCGCGGCGCTGGCGGCGCAGATGCGCGGGTTTGAAGCGTCAAAGGCGATGCAGCTCACCAACGCGCAGGCGCAAAGCGCGGCGGCGCTGTTCACCAGCGCGCGCGCCGATCAGGTCGAAACCGCGCGGGCGCTGCAATGGGCGTTCCGCCACGCCGGGCAGATGATCGATCCGCATACCGGGGTCGGGCTGCACTGCGCGCGGGCGGTGGCCGATGCCGGGGTAGTGCCCGCTGGCGTGCCGCTGGTGACGCTGGCGACGGCGCATCCGGCCAAGTTCCCCGACGCGGTGGAACGCGCCATCGGCGTGCGCCCGTCGCTGCCTGCACGGGTGGGCGACCTGTTCGGGCGGGCGGAAAGCTTCACCGAACTGGCAGGCGATTATGCCACCACCCGCGATTATGTGCTGGAGAACGCTGCGGGATCGCAGGCGTAATGGCACACCTCGTCCAGCAGCCGCTGGTGATGGAATGCACCGGGTGGGATTCGTACCGCCTGCTCGACAGCGGGGCAGGGCGCAAGTGGGAGGCGTTTGGCCCCTACAGCTTCATCCGTCCCGAACCCCAAGCCTTGTGGCAACCCCGCGCGCCTGAATGGCCCGCAGCGGGCGAATTCATCCCCGGATCGGACGAGGACGGCGGCGGACGCTGGCAATTCAGCGAACACCTGCCCGAAGACGGCTGGCCGCTGGCGTGGGATGATGTGCGCTTCACCGCCAAGCCCACGCCTTTCCGCCACCTGCAATTCTTCCCCGACATGGCCCCGGTGTGGGAATGGATGCGCCAATGCGCGAGTCCCCGCGACGGCGGGGACCTCGGGCAACCAGCGCCCACGCCGCCTGAGGCTCCCGCCTCCGCGGGAGCGCACGACTTTCTGAACCTGTTCGGCTATACCGGGCTCGGCAGCCTCGCATTGTCGCGGCATGGCAAGGTGACGCATGTCGACGCCTCGAAGAAATCCGTGGCGCAGGCGCGCGAAAACGCCGCGCTGTCGGGCATGGAGGATCGCCCGATCCGCTGGCTGGTGGACGACGCAGCGAAGTTCACCGCGCGCGAAGTGCGGCGCGGGCGGCGCTATGGCGGGATCATCCTTGATCCGCCCAAGTTCGGGCGCGGGCCGGATGGCGAGGTGTGGCGGCTGGAAGAACACCTGCCGGGCCTGATCGCGGATTGCGCCAAATTGCTCGATGCCGACAGCCGCTTCCTGTTCCTGACCGTCTATGCCGTGCGGATGAGCAGCCTTGCGATTGCGGGGTTGTTGCAAGAAGCGCTGGCCCACCTTCCGGGTCAGATCGAGCATGGCGACCTGGCGGTGCGCGAGGAAGGCGAGGCAAGCAGGCTTCTGCCCACCGCAATCTTCGCGCGCTGGAGCAATCCCGGCTAAAGGCGGCGCACCATGACCGATTCGCTCACTCTCGAAGTCGCTGACCTTGAAACCGATGTCCTCACCGGCATCTATTCCGAGGAAACCGGCAAGCCGCAGCCGCTGAGGATTACCGTCACGGCGCGATACGCAGTGGCGGATCGCTACGATCCTGACACCCCGCTCGATGCATCCAAGAATTACATGGATCTGAAATTCGCCGCCACCGGCGGTCTGCCGCAGGGCGTCCATTTCAAGCTGATCGAGGCGGTTGCCGACCACATCTGCGCCACGCTGTTCGTGCAGGATACGCGGGTTGAGGCGGTGACGGTCAAGATCGTGAAGCTCGCGATTGCGGAGGCGAACGAGAAGATCGGTATCACCCTCCACCGCGAACGCCCCACTGGCCCGGCGGTGTAAGGCAATGATGCGGCAGATCGTGGTTGGCCTGCTGCCCGATGCTGCGCTGGATGCGGCAGGCGCGTTCATGGCGTTCCACCTCGAACCTGCGCGTGCTTTGTTGAACCAGCCCGATTGCACCGCGCTGGCGATCATCCTGCCGCTCGCCGGCCACGATCATCGCGATTGGCGGCTGGCGCTGGCGCGCGATCTGGCGCGTGAGGCCGCGCCCCGGCGGGTCAATGTGGTGGCCGGGTCGCCCGGCGAAGCTCTCGATCAGACGCTGCGCTTTTTGGCAGATGCGCCCGGCGTGACGGGGCAGTATATGGTGTGCCATGATTGACAGCCTGCAATCCGCTCTGCTGCGCGACCACGACGGGGCAAAGCCGCTGGTCGACCGCTTTCAGCGCCGGATCACCTATCTGCGGCTGTCGGTGACTGACCGCTGCGACCTGCGCTGTTCCTATTGCATGCCCGAGCGCATGACCTTCCTGCCCAAAGCCGATGTGCTGACGCTGGAGGAACTCTACGACCTCGCCACCGGCTTCATCGCGCGCGGGGTGAGCAAGATCCGCATCACCGGCGGCGAACCGCTGGTGCGGCGTGACATCATCGATCTGTTCACCGCGCTGGGGCGGAGTTTGGGGTATGGTCTGGACGAATTGACGCTGACCACCAACGGCACCCAATTGGCACAACACGCCGATGCGCTGGCTAAGGCCGGGGTGCGGCGGGTCAATGTCTCGCTCGATACGCTCGACCGGGCGAAGTTTGCCGCGCTGACCCGGCGCGACGCGCTGCCGCAGGTGCTCGAAGGGATCGCGGCGGCAAGGGCGGCGGGGCTGAAGGTCAAGCTGAACGCCGTGGCGCTGAAGGGCGTCAACGAACACGAACTGCCCGATCTGATCGGCTGGGCGCATGGGCAAGGCCACGATATCACCCTGATCGAAGTGATGCCGCTGGGTGATGTCGAGGGGGAACGGCTCGACCAATATCTGCGGCTGGATGATGTGCGCGCGCGGTTGGAGCAGCGCTGGACGCTGACCGAAAGCCAATATGCCACCGGCGGCCCGGCGCGCTATGTCGATGTGGCGGAGACCGGCGGCAGGCTCGGCTTCATCACCCCGCACACCAGCAATTTCTGCGCAGGGTGCAATCGGCTGCGGGTGACGGCGACCGGGCAGCTTTACCCCTGCCTTGGCGGGGGCGAGCAGGTTGATCTGCGCGCGGCATTGCGGTCCGGCGATCCGCAAGCGAACCTCACCGCCGCACTTGACGAAGCGCTCAGGATCAAGCCTGAAAGGCACCATTTCCGCATGGATCAACGCGGGGCCGATCCGGCGCTGCCGCGCCATATGTCGATGACGGGGGGGTAAGGGGCGTGGTCGTCATTGCGAGCGTAGCGCAGCAATCCAGAGCGGAACGCGAGGCACTCTGGATTGCCACGGAGCCTGCGGCTCCTCGCAATGACGGGTGGAGTGTGAATTGATTACAGTGGTTCTCCTCGGCAAGCTGGCCGATATTGGCGGTGCGCCGACGCTGACGCTGCCCGCGCCGCTTAACTGGGACGGGGTGATGGCCGCTTTGCCGCCCGCGCTGGCCCAAGCGGCGGACGATCCGCGCAACCGCGTGGCGGTGAACGGCGCGCTGCTGGCTGAGAAGGCGGCCTTGCAGGCGGATTCGGGCGATGAAATCGCGCTGCTGCCGCCGGTATCGGGCGGCTGATCCGATGCGCGACATTCGCTTGCTCACGCAAACTTTCTTCCCCGGTGCGCTGATTGGGCCGTTCACGCAGGCCAATCCAGGGCTGGGTGGGGTGTGCACCTTCGTGGGCGAGGTGCGGCCCGACAGCGAAGTCGAGGCGCTCGAACTCAGCCATTACGAACCGCTGACCCTGCCGGGGATGCACGCGCTGGCAGACCGGGCGTTTGACCGCTTCACCTTGATGGGCCTGCTGATGGTGCACCGCGTCGGCGTGCTTCATCCGGGCGAGCCGATTGTCTGCGTTTCGGCCGCCGCGCGCCACCGCCGCGATGCGATTGATGCGGTCGATTTCTGCATGGATCACCTCAAAAGCGCCGCGTGGTTCTGGAAGCGTGAGAAGCGCGCTGATGGCTGGCACTGGATCGAACCGCGCGCGGATGACACCCGCGATCTGGCGCGCTGGTGATGGCGGTTTGATTCGGGTCAAAGCAGGCGCACTCGCCGCCCGGTAATCTTCCTTCCAACAACAAGGAGGATCACGCATGAGCCACATCGTCCATGATCGTATCGCGCGCGGTGATGCCCGCGTTGTGGAGCAGCCCGCTGGAGCCAATCCGCGCCATCAGGTTGAGGTTGACCGCAATTTCGGACTGCCTTCCGCGCTCTATATTGCGACGATTGCCTGCTATTTCGGGTTTCTGGTGATTGTCGGCACGGCGTTTGCCAATCCGGTGCTGGTGATCCCGATGGCGATTATCGTGGTTCTGATTGTCGCGGCTTTTGGAGTCCCAGCGGTGTGGACGCGGCTGCGCGATAATTCGTCAGCGCCGCAGACTCTGGGCGAATTCGAAACGCGCGGGATCATGACCAATACCGGACGGCTGCGTCCCCGCGATGCGGCCATTCAGGTGCTGATCCTGCCGGTGCTGCTGGTGGTCTGGGGGCTGGCCGTGGCGGTGGTCGCCGCGATCGTCACCTGAGGCGCCGGGCCAACAATTTCTCCCCGACTGGGGCGGTGAGTTTCGGCTTACCGCCCCGATATTTCGTGCAGCAGTTCCGGATTTTGCAGCGCGATGCCGCGTTTGCCCTCACGCCGGATCGCACCCATGTCTTCCAATTCCCCCAGCTTGCGGCTGACCGTTTCGATGGTCAGGCCCAGCATATTGCCGATTTCGCCTCGGGTGAGCGGCAGTTCGAATTGCTTGGCAAGGTGGCACGAGCTTTCACTCGCTGCCGCCGCAAAATCGTGCAGCAGCGCCGCCAGCCGGGCTTCTGCGCTGGCGTGGCCGGTCAGTTCAAGCAGGCTGCGGGTCGCAAGCAAATCCGCCTGGCTGCGGCGTAGCAGCGCGCGGGCGAGCGCGGGGTATTCCTCAATCGCACGCTCGATGTCGCGCCGGGCAAAGGTGCACAACCGGCTTTCGGTCAACGCCACCACATCATGATGCGCAAATGGCGCAAACAGCTCTCCGATGAAGCCCGCCGGATGGACCAACGCAAGGATCTGTTCGTTGCCATCCTGATCAACCGCTGACACTTTCAATGCGCCGGTTTGCAGCGTGGCGCAGGCGGCGTCTTCGTCGCCAGCGGCGAACAGCATCTCACCGCGTTTGAGCACGCGGGTGCGCCCGGCGGCGGCCATCGCGTCGCGTTCTTCCAGCGTAAGCACCGCGCAAGCGGCGGTTTCCCTTACCGGACAGGTGTTGCACGCAAGGTTCATGATCCGATAATTTCCCACAATTGCGCGATGCCTGCGTCTTGCCGGACGATTAGCGCCGCCACGTCGGTCTGCGTTGCCACCAGCGCCGGATCGGGGGAGAGCGCAGTGGCCGCATCGGCGGCGAGCAAATCAAGTTCGGCCAGCACCGCCGATGTCGCACCGCGCTGCGATGTCAGGTCGGCCATCGCCACCAGCGCGGCGGCGCGGGCATTGCTCTCCACCGATTGTCCAGCGGCAGCGGGCGCGATTTTGGCGATGTTCGCCTCACGCTGCAAAAACCCGGCGTGCGCCGTTGCCGCTCTGTCGCGCAGGGCGGCGAGCGTGGCCGGGCTGGTCGCCGGGCGAATCGGGGTGGGTGCGTCAGGCGCGGTCGTGACTGGCAAGGCCCCCGTTTCAAACGGGCGCAGCGCCAGCGAGGGATAGCGCGTCTTATCAGCGGCACAGCCAGACAGGACTGCAATCAGCCCGAACAGCATGGAAATGTTGACAAGAGCGCGCATCATGATCCCATGTCGCGTTACCACACCGCCTGCAAGTGGCAAAGGCGACTGTCGGAATCCGTCATCATGTGTTTTGGTGAGGTTTGAAGCGCTGAGGCGTTGACTTGCTGGTGCCATTCCCCTAACGGCACCCATCTTTCCA
>JAHJSJ010000005.1 GCA_018830415.1 Alphaproteobacteria bacterium
AGGCGCGCGCCGTTCTCGCAATCATTACGGTTGAAGAACCTTCGCGTTTTCGCATTCGGCGACGCGGAGAACTCGGCCTCTTGCCCTGCCAGCCCCCGCAATGGTGCGTGGGAAGCAGTTTAAGACCCCGGAAAAACCGGTGGCCGGTAGCACAACGAATAAACAGGACTGACCTGACTTATGGCAACCCAAATGCCCACCCGCGCCGATTTTGAGGCGATGCTTAACGAACAACTCGGCGGTGCCGGCGAAGACGGTTTTGAAGGCCGCGTCGTCATGGGCACCGTTACCGCGATCGAAAACGGCTTTGCCGTGATCGACGTTGGCCTCAAGAGCGAAGGCCGCATTTCACTCAAGGAATTTTCGCGCGGCGATGACGACCACGGCCTGACCGTTGGCGGCGAAGTCGAAGTGTTCGTCGACCGCGTTGAAAACGCCGACGGCGAAGCGATGCTGAGCCGTGACCGCGCCCGCCGCGAAGCCGCGTGGGACAAGCTGGAAAGCGAATTTGGCGAAGGCAAGCGCGTCGAAGGCCGGATCTTTGGCCGGGTCAAGGGCGGCTTCACCGTCGATCTTGATGGCGCAGTGGCGTTCCTGCCCGGCAGCCAGGTCGATATCCGCCCGGTGCGCGATGTGCAGCCGCTGATGGATATGCCGCAGCCCTTCCAGATCCTCAAGATGGATCGCCGCCGCGGCAATATCGTCGTTTCGCGCCGCGCCGTGCTCGAAGAAACCCGCGCCGAACAGCGCAGCGAGTTGATCAACGACCTCGTCGAAGGCCAGATCATCGACGGCGTGGTCAAGAACATCACCGATTACGGTGCATTCGTTGACCTTGGTGGTATCGACGGCCTGCTGCACGTTACCGACATGAGCTACAAGCGCGTCAACCACCCCAGCGAAGTCATCAATATCGGTGACACCGTGAAGGTGCAGATCGTGCGCATCAACGCCGATACCCAACGCATCAGCCTCGGCATGAAGCAGCTGGAAAGCGATCCGTGGGATGGCGTGGCCGCCAAATATCCGGTCGGTGCGAAGCTGACCGGTCAGGTGACGAACATCACCGAATACGGCGCCTTCGTCGAAATCGAAGCTGGCATCGAAGGTCTGGTCCACGTTTCGGAAATGAGCTGGACCAAAAAGAACGTCCACCCCGGCAAGATCGTTTCGACCTCGCAGGAAGTCGAAGTCATGGTGCTGGAAGTCGATAGCGACAAGCGCCGCATCAGCCTCGGCCTCAAGCAGGCCCAGCGCAATCCGTGGGACGAATTTGCCGAAAAGAACCCCGTTGGCGCGGTGGTCGAAGGCGAAGTCAAGAACGCGACCGAATTCGGCCTGTTCATCGGCCTCGATGGCGACGTCGATGGCATGGTTCACATGTCGGACATCGCATGGGGCATTTCGGGCGAGGATGCGCTGGCGCTTCACCGCAAGGGCGAAATGGTCAAGGCCGTGGTGCTCGATGTCGATGTCGAAAAGGAACGCATCAGCCTCGGCATGAAGCAGCTTGAAAAGGGCGCGCCGACTGCCGAAGGTGCCTCCACCGCAGGCGCGCTGCGCAAGAACCAGACCGTTACCGTAACCGTGCTCGAAGTGCGCGATGGCGGGCTGGAAGTGCAGGTTGGCGAAGACGGTGCGACCGGCTTCATCAAGCGCGCGGATCTTGGCCGTGACCGCGACGAACAACGTCCTGACCGCTTCCAGGTCGGCAGCAAGATCGATGCGATGGTGATTGGCTTCGACCGTTCGAAGAAGCCCAACTTCTCGATCAAGGCGCGTCAGATCGCCGAAGAAAAGGAAGCCGTGGCACAGTTCGGTTCTTCCGATTCGGGCGCATCGCTGGGCGATATCCTCGGCGCCGCGCTGAAGAAAAAGGAAGATTGAGGTTAGCGGTGCGCTCCTGCGCAAGCAGGAGCCGCCTTTAAGCCTGATCGAAAGGCCTGCCCGCTCAATCGAGCAGGCGGGCCTTTTCCTTTGGCGGCTGGGCCTGTAAGGTCAACGCCATGATCCATGTTCACCAATTCCCATGCCTTAGCGACAACTACGGCTACCTCGTCCACGATACCGACAGCCATCAAACCACGGCGATCGATACCCCTGACGCCAGAGAATATCTGCTTCAGGCCGAGCTGAAAGGCTGGCGCATCACGCAGATATGGAACACCCACTGGCACCCCGATCACGCCGGCGGCAATGAGGCGATCAAGGCCGCAACTGGCTGCACCATCACCGGCCCGGCAGAAGTCGCCGGCAAATTCCCGATTGATCGCATCATCGCCCACGGCGACACGGTAAAACTGGGCGCGGTCGAAGCGCAGGTGATCGACGTTTCCGGCCACACCAACGGCCACATCGCCTATTATCTACCCTCTGCGGGAGTCGCGTTCGTCGGTGACAGCGTCTTTGCATTGGGCTGCGGGCGGATGTTCGAAGGTGAGCCGAAGCAGTTCTGGGACAGCCTTTCGCGCATCAAGGCCTTGCCGCCCGAAACCGTGCTGTATTGCGCGCACGAATACACCGCATCGAACGCGAAATTCGCGCTCCATGCCGATCCTGATAACACCGCCTTGCAGGCCTATGCCGAAGAAATCGCCGCCAAGCGCGCGCGCGATGAATGGACAGTGCCAACCACGCTGGAACGCGAATTGGCGACCAACCCGTTCCTGCGGGCTGATGATCCGGCGCTAATGGCCAAGTGGGGCGGCAGCGCTCCGCATGAAACCTTTGCAGCGCTGCGGGCGGCGAAGGACAATTTCTAGCACCATGCAGGCCCTTCGGGTCGAGTGGCTTTCAGACGACCTTTCCGGTGTCACTCTTGCTGACGCCCCCGCCCCCATCCGTGCACCCGGCGAGGTGCTGATCCGGGTCCGCGCGGCATCACTCAATTTCCCCGACCTGCTGATGACGCAAGGGGGCTATCAGTTCAAACCCGCCCCGCCCTTCACCAGCGGGCTGGAACTGGCGGGCGAAGTGCTTGAGGCCGAACCGGCCAGTGGCCTTGCCCCGGGTGATCGGGTCATGGGCGGCAACAAAACGGGTGCCTTTGCCGAACTTGCCAGTATCCCGGCGGATAAGTTGACTTTGATGCCGCAGGGCATGGACTTTGCCGCCGCCGCTGCGATGGGGGCCGCCTACGCCACCGCCTATACCGGGCTGGTTGACCTGTGCGGCGTGAAGGCCGGGCAATGGGTGCTGGTGCATGGCGCAAGCGGCGGGGTAGGACTTGCCACCTGCGACCTCGCCCGCGCTCTTGGAGCCCGCGTAATTGCCTCCACCGGCAGTCCCGACAAGCGCAAACGCATTGCGGCCCTTGCCCACCCTGATGCGATACTGTTGGCCGAGGGCCGGTTCCGCGAACAGGTCACCCAGATTACAAACGGTGCGCTGGCCGACATCGTATTCGACACTGTCGGCGGCGACGTGTTCGACGAATCGACGCGCTGCCTTGCCTTTGGCGGCAAGCTGGTGGTGGTCGGCTTCACCTCAGGCCGGATCGCGGAAATTGCGACCAATATCCCGCTGATCAAGGGGTTCAGCATCATCGGGCTGCGCGCTGGAGAGTACACGCGCCGCTTCCCCGAGCGCGGGCGGGCGGTGCAACAGGCCATCACCGCGCTGGCCGAGGCGGGGAAGATCACCCCCGCGATTGATCGCATCCTGCCGCTTTCCCGCTGGCGCGAAGGCTTTGCGGCGATGGCGCAGCGCGAATTGGTGGGCAAGGTGGTGTTTGTGCCCGGCGCGTAGCCTCTCAAACGAAAAAGGGCGGCCACGATGGACCGCCCTTTTCAAAATGTAATTTCAGATGCACTCAGAGCGAGGCAATCACCTCGTCAGTCAGCGTCCGATCTGCCGCGCTGTCGTGACGCGCGGCAATCAGCTGGCGTGATGCAGCCGCAGATGCTGTCACGGCGCGCGCTTTGACCTCGGCAATCGCCGCGCGTTCGGCGGCGGCGATCTTGTCTTCGGCCATACGCTGACGGCGCACGACCATCGCTTCGCTATCGGCCTGAGCACGGGCGAGGATTGCGTCTGCTTCTGCCCGCGCGCCTTCAAGCAGGACTTCGGCGTCCTTTTCAGCGCTGGCGATTTTGGCGGCGTATTCGTCACGCAGCGCCTCAGCTTCCGCGCGCAGTGCCTTTGCTTCGTCCAGTTGCGTGCGGATCACGGCGATCTTGCTGTCCAGCCCGCCGGCGATCATGCCGGGGACTTTCTTCCACACC